>DASRZO010000522.1:0-19988 GCA_035686405.1 Pseudomonadales bacterium
GGTTGGTTACTTCAACACCGCCATCACGTCTTCTTCCCGCATGATCACGTACTCCTTGCCGTCGATCTTGATCTCCGAGCCCGAGTACTTGCCAAACAGAATGCGGTCACCTTTCTTGACGCTCAGTTCGCGTACCTTGCCGTTGTCGAGCGTTGCCCCGGACCCGACCGCCTCCACCAAACCTTGCTGCGGCTTCTCGCGGGCGTTGTCCGGAATCAGGATGCCGCCGGCGGACTTGGTTTCCTCGGCGACCCGCTCAACCAAAACTCGGTCGTGTAACGGTCTGAATTTCATGTCGTTTCCCTCTGCTTTCGTCGAATTTGCGGCGCGCCGCGCCTGCGCATAATGGGCA
The DNA here is from genome assembly GCA_035686405.1 of Pseudomonadales bacterium. Classification (GTDB taxonomy): domain Bacteria; phylum Pseudomonadota; class Gammaproteobacteria; order Pseudomonadales; family Azotimanducaceae; genus DATJGR01. Next base: position 353 of record DASRZO010000522.1, read on the forward strand.
TTGGTCTTCGAGTTTCAAGCCGTCGTTGGAAAATTTTGTCCGACGGCCAAAATCGGGGCGCACTTTTTATCCCAACGCGGCGGGTCATCGCAACGGCGCGTGCTGACGCAACGGCGTTTGGATCGCGCGCGCCATTCGACCGAGCAGCTCCCCCCGACTCGCCGTCGTGCGCCATACCAAGCCGATGTCGCGGCTCGGCGCGCGGCCGCGGAACGGGATGTAGCGGACCGCGCCGCCGTGTCCGGCGAGCGCGAGTTCGGGCATCAGCGTGACGCCGATGTTCGCGGCGACCATCTGACGCAGCGTCTCGAGGCTGGTCGCGCGAAAGTTCGTGTTCTCGACCGCGTCGTGCGAATTGCAGATCTCGAGCGCTTGGTCGCGTAAGCAATGGCCGTCTTCGAGCAACAGCACTTGCTCGTTCGCGAGATCGTCGAGCGACACCGTTTTGCGCGCCGCCTTCGGGTGCTGTTTGCCGACCGCGAGGTAGAACGGTTCGGTATAGAGCTTCGTCTGCACGACGTGCTCTTCCGTGACCGGCAACGCGACGATCGCCGCGTCGAGGTCGCCGTCCGACAGCATGCGCATCACGACGCGCGTCTGCGCCTCCGTCAGCTTGATCGACACCTTGGGAAACTCGCGCCGCACGATCGGCAGGATGCGCGGCAACAGATACGGCGCGACGGTCGGGATGATGCCGACGCGCACGTCGCCGCCGAGCGGGTCGCGGTGCTCGTCGGCGATCCGCACGAGATCGTCGACGTCGTGCAAGACGCGCTGCGCTTGAGCGACGACCGCTTCGCCGACCGGCGTGAGAATCACCTGCCGCTGCGTGCGCTCGATCAGCGTCACCTTCAGGGTTTCCTCGAGCTTGCGGATCTGCGTCGACAGCGTCGGCTGGCTGACGAAGCACGCTTCCGCGGCGCGTCCGAAGTGGCGGTGTTCGGCGAGCGCGACCAGATACTTGAGGTCGCGAAGGTTCACGCTATCGCCACGGCTCCACGATGATCTTCGCGTGCGCTTCCGGGTTGCCGAGCGCGCGGAACGCATCGGCCACGCCATCGACGCCGACTTTGCCGGTGATCAACGGATCCACGTTGAGCTTACCGTCTCCGATCAGCGTCAGCGTGTGTGCGAATTCCTCCGGCGTGTAGCCCAGCACGAATTGCAGATTCAATTCCTTCGTGATGCCGAGCAGCGGACGAATGTGGTCCTGCTCCATACAGACGCCGACGACGACGAAGCGACAGCCGCGTTCGGCGCCGACCATCATCTGATCGATGACACCGGGAACGCCGACGCACTCGAAGAAGACGCCAGGGCGCAGCTGCGGCGTTCCGGTGAGCGGATTCAGCGGTAGCTTCTCGCCGTTGCGGCTCACTTCGGCGACCTCGCGCCAACTCGTGTACGGCGACGACTGCGCCGGGTCGAGCACGACGTCGGCGCCGAGTTGCTCGGCGAGCTTGCGCCGCATCGGCGAGTAATCGGCCGCGATGATCGGCCGCACGTCGCGCGTCTTCAGCGCGTTGATCACCGCGAGCCCGATCGGCCCGCAGCCGATCACGAGCGGCACGTCGTCGGTGGCGAGGTGCGCCATTTCCACCGCGTGCCAACCCACCGCCATCGGCTCGGTCAGCGCGGCGCGTTCGGTCGAGAGACCGTTCGGCACCGGCAGCAGCAACGCTTCCATCAAGAGCATTTGTTCGGCGTAGCCGCCGGGGACGTCGTTCGAATAGCCGACGCTGACCGGCGCGCCGTTGCGGAACAGCATCGGGAACGAGCACACGCGCGTGCCGGCCTTCAAGTGTTTGGTCGTCTGCGGTCCGTGCTCGAGGATCTCGGCGCAGAACTCGTGGCCCATCACGACGTCGCGCGAAATGTCCATGCCCGTGCCGCCGGGCGCGCTGTCGACGAACTGCCGCGCGTGCTTCAGCGCGTGCAGGTCGGAGCCGCAGATGCCGCACGCCAGAGTCTTGACCAACACTTCGCCGGGGCCGGGCTTCGGCGCCGGTATGTCGGCCGCCACGATCTTCAGGTCCCGCATCACCGCTGCGCGCATCGTCGATTCCTCGGAATTCGTTTCGAGCCGGCGAGTGTCGGTGAAGCGCACGGGCGACACAACTCGGCCGATGCCGCGGCCGGGTGAATCGAAGTCCGCGGCGACTCGGCCCGGCCGCGCCGCCGAACCGCCCCCGCCGGCAATGACGCGCGGGTGTCCATCTGGAAAAATGGCCGACCTCATTCGCCGCAGGACCTCGCCATGGCTCTTCGTCTCTACGACCACCCGCTGTCTCCGTACGGCCAGAAGGTGAAGATCGCGCTGATCGAAAAAGGCGTTCCATTCCAAGCGATGTTGCCCAATGCGATCGGCAGCGGTCAGGTCGACGACTCGTTCGCGGCCGCCAACCCGCGCGGCGAGGTACCGGCGTTGATCGACGGCGACGCGGCGATTTTCGATTCGACCGTGATCATCGAGTACATCGAAGACAAGTGGCCGAAACCGGCGCTGTTGCCGGCCACGCCGCTCGACCGCGCGCGGGTGCGCATGCTCGAAGACGTGATGGACACGCACTTCGAAGGGATCACGTGGGGATTGTCCGAGGTCCGCAATTTCGGCCGCGCGGAAGGAACGCTCGCAGAGCGCCTGGAAGCGAGCGCCGCGACCGAGCTCGCTCGTTGGTACGAGTGGCTCGGACGCCAACTCGGATCGCGCAAATGGTTCAACGGCGATGCGTTCGGTTGGGGCGACCTGTGCGTGGTGCCGTTCGTCAACGGCGCGACGTCGTTCGGCCATCGGCCCGCGGCGGATTCGGCGCTCGCCGACTGGCTCGTTCGAGCCAATGCGCGCGACTCGGTGAAACAGGTTTCCGCCGAAGCCGCGAAGATGGCGATGCAAGGCGCGAGCGCCGGCATGCAAGCCGTGCGGCAGGCGCTGCAGGCCGGACTCTTCAAGCGCGAGTACCGCGACCACCGCCTCGAGTGGATGGTTCGCAACGGCGCGATCGAAGTCGTCCAGACGGGACTCGAGCGCCGCAACATCCGCTTCACGGAGTCGTTCGGGCGATAGCGACGCTCGTGCCGGTCATCCTCTATCGCAGCGCCGAACTGCTCGCGATCGACAAACCGAGCGGCATTTCGCTGCTCGCCGATCGCAGCGGCGCGGCGTGCTTGTGGGACGAAATGCGCGAATACCTGCGGGCCGACGGACTCGAACCGTTGTCGGTGCATCGCATCGACAAAGGCACCAGCGGCGTACTGTTGGTCGCGCTGACGCGCGAAACGCAATCGCGCCTGACGCAGGCTTTCGCGCGTCGCGACGTGCGCAAATTCTACGTCGCGCGCGTTGTCGGCGATCCGCGCCTCGGCGGCCGCAGCGGAATGATCGATCTACCGCTCGCGAAGGGCCGCAAGAGCCGCTACCGCGTCGCCGGTCCGCGCGAACGCATCGGGCGCGAACGCAATCGTTGGTATCTGGCGAGCCGACCGGACGGTCATCCGAGCGTGTCGCGGCTGCGATGCATCGCCGCGGATCGCGACCATTCGCTGCTGGCGCTGCAGCCGATCACCGGTCGCACGCATCAATTGCGCGTGCACCTCGCTTGGATCGGTCATCCGATTTGCGGCGATCGACTGTACGGACGGCCCGACGATCCGGCGCAGCGCTGGCCCCGCCTCGCGCTGCACTGTCACCGCATCGTCGTCGACGGACTGACGATCACCGCGCCGTTGCCGCGCGACGAGTTAGTCCCGGTCGTTGGAAAACCACGTGCGCGCGGCGGCAAACCCGAGCGCCGCGACGCTCGGACTGCGCGTCAGCGCGAGCAACGCAGCGCCCGCGACGAGACCGCCGACCCACGCGCGTAGCTGCGGGCTTTCGACTTCGGCGCCGATCGCGCGCGTCACGGTGTGTTCGCAGTTGTTGTCGAGCAGGCTGTACTTGCGGTTCAGATCGTCGCTGTTCGCGTGCCGGAGCGCGCGTTGCCGCGATGCCCGATCGAGCCGCGTCACATACATGCGCCGCCCTGCGCTGAAGTCGTCTTCGCTGCTGATGTGTTCGCCTTTGAACGGTGTGTTGTGCAGCACGCGGCCGTCGCCGAGCGCGATGCCTCGATGCATCACGAACCCTTTGCGGCGCGACACGATGTCTCCAGGAAGATAACGAGTCATCTGCGATTCCCCGATGGCGATCCTCGCGACCTAGCAGGATTCGTTCCACCGGCGCGAAGCCGCGAAACCCGCGGTCTGGACGGCGAAACGAGCGCGGATCGGGTCGCGTCCGATCGCGGCTTCGGCGAACAGTTGGTCGAATTCACACTACGGCTTCGCGTTCACCATGTAGTGGATGGCGTCGAGCAATTCCTGATCGGTGCAAGCGCCGCACATGCCGTTCGGCGGCATCCCGCCCGACGGCATGCCTTGCCGCGTGTGCTCGAGCAACACCGCTTCGCCTTGCGCGAGGCGCGGCCGCCACGCCTCCGCGTTGCCGATCGGCGGCGCGCCGCTGATCCCCGATGCGTGGCACGAGATGCAAAAGCGCTGATACGTCTGCTCGCCGGGCGGTCGCGGCTTACCGGCGTCGTTCGCGCCGGACGAACCGCCGCCGCAGCCGGCCAGCGCAAACGCCGCCACGCACGTCGCGACGGATCGCGCCGCGCGCCGAATCGAATTCAAAGTCGACATAGGATCTCCGCCGCTCGGGTCAAGGTCGCGTCGTCTTTCGCGAAGCAGAAGCGCAGCACGCGCAGCTCCGGCGCCTGCTCGTAGAAAACCGACACCGGTATCGACGCGACCTTCGCTTCGATCGTCAGCCGCCGCGCGAGGTCGACGTCGCTCTCGTTCGACACGCGCCGATAGTCGAGCAATTGAAAGTACGTACCGGCGCTCGGCGTGATCGCGAACCGCGAGTTGCGCAGCAGACCCACGAACAGATCGCGCTTGCGCTGGTAGAACGCGCCCAGCGATTTCGCGTGCTCCGGCGCAACGGCCATATAGTCGGCGAGCGCGTGCTGAATCGGCGTGTTCGCGACGAACGTGACGTATTGGTGAATGCGCCGCAGCTCGGTCGTCAGCGCCGGCGGCGCGACGCAGTAGCCCGTCTTCCAACCGGTCGCGTGAAACGTCTTGCCGAACGACGAGACGACGAAGCTGCGCGCGTACAGTTCCGGATACCGCAGGAGGCTTTCGTGGCGAACACCGTCGAACACGATGTGTTCGTACACCTCGTCGCCGACGACGAAGACATCCCGTTCGCGCGCGAGCGTCGCGAGCGCCTGCACGTCCGCCGCGCGCCAGACGGAACCCGTCGGATTGTGCGGCGTGTTGATGATCAGCAACCGCGTACGCTCGCTGCACGCATCGCGCACACGGTCCCAGTCGGGCGTGAATGCCGGTGCCGTCAGCGGCACGTGGCGCGTGACGCCGCCGGCGAGCGTCACCGCCGGTTCGTAGCAGTCGTATGCCGGGTCGAACACGATCACTTCGTCGCCGGGACGCACCACCGCCGTGATCGCGCAGAAGATCGCCTCGGTCGCACCCGCGGTGATCGTCACCTCGGTATCGGGATCGACCTTCGCCTCGTACAAGTCGGCGACCTTGCGCGCCACTTGTTCGCGCAATGCCGCGACGCCCGCCATCGGCGCGTATTGGTTGTGTCCGTGCGTGAGGTGATAGACCGCCCGCTCGAGCAGTTCCGCCGGTCCGTCGAAATCGGGAAAGCCCTGCGACAAGTTGATCGCGCGGTGTTCGTTCGCGAGTTGCGACATCACCGTGAAGATCGTCGTGCCGACGCGCGGCAATTTGCTGTCGATGTGCATCTGCAATTCCGTTCGTCGGGCGATTGTAGCGGCCGCAACGGCGCGGCGCGCGCGATCTTACCAAATCTATATAAAACATTTTTGATGTTGTTTCGGGCCTCTGCTAGGATGCGCCGCCATTCGACGGAACCCTGCGCCCGACCATGCCGGCCGCCTCGGCTTACGAATCGTTCTTGAATGCGACGCGCGCGGTCGCCGATCCGTTGCGGGCCGACATCTTGCGTGCGCTGTCGCACGACTCGTTCGGCGTACTCGAGCTCGCGCACATCTTCGACGTCGCCCAGCCGGCGCTCAGCCATCACCTGAAGATCCTGAGTCGCGCCGGCCTCGTCGCCACGCGGCGCGACGGCAACGGCATCTATTACCGTCGCGCGCAGCCGAAATCCGGCGCACTCCACGACTACCTGACGAACCTGTATTCGACGCTCGATACGTTCACGGTCGACGACAAACTGCAGCGGCGGATGAAGGACGTGCACGCCGGTCGTGCGCAACGCAGCCGCAAGTTCTTCGCCGATCACGCCCGCGAATTCGAGAGTCAGCGCGAATTGATCTGTATACCCGACACGTATCTTCCGGCGCTGCGCGAATCGATCGAAGCGGCTACCTGCGCGCGCAAGCGGGCGCTCGATGTCGGCCCCGGCGGCGGCGAGACCTTGCTCGCGCTGGCCGAACAGTTCGACGCGGTGCTCGGCATCGACAACTCGCCCGAGATGCTCGAACGCACGCGTGCGGCGATCGGCAAGCACGAACGCAACATCACGCTGCGGTTGAAGGACTTCGAAGCGCTGAAATCGCCGCGCCAGGATCTCGTGCTGTTCGCGATGGTGCTGCATCACGCCGCATCGCCGCGGCGGTTTTTCGGACACGCGTACGAACTGCTCAACGACGCGGGCGTGTTGGTCGTCGTCGAACTCGTCTCACACGACCAAGAATGGGCGAAAAGCGCGTGCGGCGATTTGTGGCTCGGTTTCGACCCGGCGGAACTCGACGAGTGGGCGGCCGATGCCGGCCTCGCAGCGCGTTCCGGTCAGTACCTCGCGCAACGCAACGGCTTTCGCATCCAGATTCGGACTTATCAGAAAGGAGTTCAGCAATGACCCAACAGGATTACAAAGTGGCGGACATCGGCCTCGCCGAATTCGGTCGTAAGGAAATCAAGCTCGCCGAAGCCGAAATGCCGGCGTTGATGGCGCTGCGTCGCAAATATCAACCGACACAGCCGCTGCAGGGTGCGCGCATCATCGGCTGCATCCACATGACGGTGCAGACGGCCGTGCTGATCGAGACGCTGGTCGCGCTCGGCGCCGAAGTGCGCTGGTCGTCGTGCAACATCTTCTCGACGCAGGACCACGCTGCCGCCGCGATGGCCGCCGCGGGCATACCGGTGTTCGCATGGAAAGGCGAGACCGAAGACGAGTACTGGTGGTGCATCGAGCAGACGATCAACAAGAACGGCAAGCCGTGGAATGCCAACCTGCTGCTCGACGACGGCGGCGACCTGACGCAGCGCATCCACGAGACGTATCCGCAGATGCTGACGCACATCCACGGCATCAGCGAAGAGACGACGACCGGCGTGCACCGGCTGCACGACATGCTGAAGGCGGCGACGCTGAAGGTGCCGGCGATCAACGTCAACGATTCGGTGACGAAGTCGAAGAACGACAACAAATACGGCTGCCGCCACAGCTTGAGCGACGCGATCAAGCGCGGCACCGACATGTTGTTGGCGGGCCGGCGCGCGCTGGTCATCGGTTACGGCGACGTCGGCAAGGGTTCCGCGCAGAGCCTGCGGCAAGAAGGCATGATCGTGCGCGTTTCGGAAGTCGATCCGATCTGCGCGATGCAGGCGTGCATGGACGGGTACGAATTGGTATCGCCGTACCTCGACGGGCTCAACACGGGACGCATCGAAGACATCGACAAGCGCTTGCTCGGTTCGACCGACCTGGTCGTGACGTGCACCGGTAACACGAACGTCTGCGACGTCGCGATGCTGAAGTCGCTGAAGCGCGGCGCGGTCGTCTGCAACATCGGCCACTTCGACAACGAGATCGACACCGCGTACATGCGGCAAAACTGGCGCTGGGACAAAGTGAAGGACCAAGTGCACCAGATCTACCGCAGCGGCGATCCGAGCGACTTCCTGATCCTGTTGTCGGAAGGACGGCTCGTGAACCTCGGCAATGCGATGGGTCATCCGTCGCGCGTGATGGACGGTTCGTTCGCGAACCAAGTGCTGGCGCAGATGCACTTGTTCGAACAGCGCTGGGCCGACCAGCCGGAGAATCAGCGCGCGCCGATTACGATCGAAGTGCTGCCGAAGAAGCTCGACGAAGAAGTCGCGCAGTTGATGGTCGAAGGTTTCGGCGGCGTCCTCACGCGGCTGACCGCTACGCAGGCGCAGTACATCGGCGTGAAAGCGGACGGCCCGTTCAAACCCGAAGCGTACAAGTACTGAGGCATCAGCCATCGCACCGGCTCCCGCGCGGCTGCTGTTCGTCACCGGCAAAGGCGGCGTCGGCAAGAGCGCCATCGCAACGGCGTTGGCGGTCGGCGCCGCCCGCGCGGGGCGGCGCACGATCCTGGTCGTGTTGCAGCAGCCCGACGAGCGCCATCCGATGCTCGGCGTCGCCGCCGGGTATCGCCCGGTCGAAGTCGAACCGAAGCTCGATCTGTGCAGCATCGACGGCCGATCGGCGCTGAAGGAATACGTGCACCGCACGATGTTGTTGCCGCAGCTGTACGACTGGTTCCTCGACGGCACTGCGCTGAAGCACTTCACCGAAGCGGCGCCGGGGTTCGACGAACTGATGTGTCTCGGCAAACTGTACGACCTCGTCACCGATTCGAAATACGAACAGATCGTGTTCGACGCGCCGTCGACCGGCCACGCGGCGCTGATGCTGCGCGTGCCGCGCGCAACGGTCGCGGCGGTTCGCACCGGTCCGCTGCTTCACAATGCGTTGAAGATTCAGGGCATGCTCGAGAACGACCTGCAGACGCGCATCGTCATCGTCGCATTGCCGGAAGAAATGGCGATTCGCGAAGCGTCGGAGCTCGCCGCCTACGCGCGCGACGAACTCGCGCTGCACTTGGGGCCGATGGTCGTCAATCGCGTCACGCCGCAGCTGTTCGCACGCGACGAAATCTCGGCATTGAAAGCGCTGAACGCCGGTTCGGCGACGTTGACGCGCATGGTCGGAATCGCCGGCGCGCGCTTCGAGCGAGCGGAATCCGACGCACTGCACGTGGCGACATTGCGCCGCGAACACCCGCGGCTGATCGAGCAGCCGCAGATCGTGCTCGCACGCCACGACCCGCGCGCATTGATCGATGGCATCGCGGCAAACGTCGCCGCCGCATTCGACGGCGCACGCCGTGGCTGAGCCGAACGCGCTCGATCTGCGCGCGCTGATCGATGCGAAGCGCATCGTCGTCTGCTGCGGCAGCGGCGGCGTCGGCAAGACGACGACGGCGGCGGCGCTCGGCTACCTCGCCGCAGCGCGCGGCCGCAAAGCGTTGGTGATGACGATCGATCCGGCGAAGCGGCTCGCGCAGGCGCTCGGTCTCGACGCGCTCGGCCACGAACCGCAGCGCATCGCGCTGCCCGACGCGCGCGGCGAATTGTCCGCAATGATGCTCGACACGAAGCGAACCTTCGACGCGCTGATCGAACGCTATGCGCCGAATACGTCGGCGCGTGAAACCATCTTCTCGAACCGCTACTACCAGCACCTGTCGAACTCGCTCGCCGGCTCGCGCGAATTCATGGCGATGGAGAAGGTCTACGAGATGCTGCAGACCGCGCGCTACGACGTGCTGATCGTGGACACGCCGCCGGCGCAGCACGCACTCGATTTTCTCGAAGCGCCGGCGCGCTTGTTCGACCTGTTCGAAGGCTCGTTCGTGAATCTGCTGCTGCAGCCGTATCGCGTCGCGGGCCGCTTCGGCTTCGATCTTTTCCGGCGTTCGTCCGATCGTTTGTTGAAGGTCTTCGAGAAGCTCACCGGCTATGACGTCCTCGCCGATCTGTCCGACTTTTTTCTGGCGTTCGCCGGTATGTCCGCGGGATTCAAGGAACGCTCGCAGCGCGTGCTCGCGACGCTACGCCGACCGGAGACGAGCTTTCTGTTGGTCTGCGCGCCGGAACCCTCGAGCCTGACGCAGGCCGATCGGTTCTTCGCGCGGCTGAAAGCCGAATCGATGCCGATCGGCGGCGTGATCGTCAATCGCGTGCACATGGCCGATGCGCTCGACGAAGGCTCGAGCTACGCGCTCACGGCCGACGACATCGCGCGGGTGCAGAGCGTTGCCGACGCCCGTCTCGACGGCGCCGAATTGGTCAACCGGCTGATGCGTGCGTATCGCGAGCAACTGACGCTCGCGGCGCTCGATCGAGCCGCACTCGACGCAGCCGATTGGGCACAGGCCGGCTTGCCGATCCACCAGGTTCCGCATTTCGACCGCGATCTGCACAGCCTCGTCGACGTGGCGGCGTTCGCCGCGTCGTTGCAGACGAAGGTTCAGTCGAGTACGGCGACGGCAGCGACGTAGTCCGGCGACAACGACAGCGCGCGAGCGCGAATCGCCACGCGTTCGCGCGTTTCGAACCGCAATTCACCGGGTACGCTCGCATCGAGCAGCGTCATGCCCTTCAGCGCACCGATGCCACGACCGACCGCCTTCGACGCCGCTTCGACCAGCGTAAATGCCGCCACGGGATGCAACGCCGTCACCGCGACGACCGCGGTGACGATGCGCAACCGGCCGATGTAGCGCGCAGACCGGCTCGCGGTCTCGATGTCGACGCCGAGCGGTCGCGCGCCCCACCCGATCAACACCGCGCGTCCGCTGTGCGATAGATTGAACTGCAATCCGCCGGCGTGCTGCGGCTTACCGAAGTCGTCGGCAACGATCGGTATCGTCGGCGGCTCGACGCCGAGCACCGCGCCGAGCGTTCGCCGCAACTGCGCGCGCGCCGTCACGTATTCGACGCGCCTGCGCTCCGCCGAGAATCCGGCCGCGCGCTCGCGTTCGGCTTTCGAGAGTTGCTCGAGGTCGTCCGGATCGAGCACGTCCGGCAGCGCGAACGCGCGCAGTTCCACGTCGAGCGAGCGGCCGCGCCACGGTTCGATCGGCGGCGCGTTCATCGCAGATGCGGAAACGACAGGCGCAAACCTTCCGCGAACCGGACGGACGGCGACCAGGGCAACGCCGCACGCGCCGCGTCGGTGCGACATACCCAATCCCGAAAGAACAGCTCGCGAACCTTGCCGGACGTCAGCATCGGCGTGCCGTGCACCAGTCGGCCGATGCCGAGGTTCACCGCGCCGATCGCGCCGAGTACGGCGCGCGGCACATCGATGCGCACGATTCCGGCGCCGCGTATTTCGGTCGCGATGCGGATCATTTCGGTCCAGTCGTAGCCGTTCGGCGTGCCGTCGTCGAGTTCGAGACACGCACCGGCCAGCGCGGGCGCGCGCAGCCACGCGGCGATCGCATCGACGAGGTCGGCGACGTAGATCAGCGACGTGCGACCGTCGTGCCCCGGCACGATCGCGACGCCGCGCAGCATGAGCGCAAACAGCGGTAGCAGTTCCTTGTCGCCGGGGCCGTACACCGCCGGCGGCCGAATGATCGTCCACGCGAGCCGAGCCGATTTCACCGCGTCTTCGCCGCGACGTTTGCTCGATGAGTACAGCGACAACTGCGGTTCGCGCGCGGCGAGCGACGACACCAACAACAGACGTGGGACGCCGGCGCGCGTTGCCGCGTCGACGAGTCGCCGCGTCCCGTCGACGTTGATGCGATCGAAGTCGTCGCGACGCGCGCCGCGAACGGCGCCGGCGCAGTGCACGACGGCATCGACCCCGTCGACCAGGCGATCGATCCCCGTGCCGCGTGCGAGGTCGCCGTCGACCCACGTCAATTCGTCGCTGACCGACGTGCGCGACGTGCGCGTCATTGCACGCACCGCGACGCCGTCGCGATGCAACCGATCGAGCAGATGGGTACCGATGAAACCGGTCGCACCGGTCACCGCAACGCGCAGCGACGCGCGCGCGGTCACCGTAGCGGACATCGGAAGATTACGAGTTCGAGCGCGCGCCCGACCCGTTCGACGTTTCGAGCGACGCCTCGTACATGCGTCGCGCCTGCGAACGCGACGGCTTGCCCGACGACGTTCGCGGCAACGCGTGCGAGTCGACCAGTTCGACGTGGCAATGAATGCCGAACTCGGTCTTGATGTGCGCGTGCACCGTGTGTCGCAGCCGCGCACGCGCAGCGGGATCGAGTTCGCGGCTTTGCATCAGCAAAACGACGCGCTCGCCGCCTTCGTCGCTGATCGAGAACGCCATCGAGTCGCCGGTGCGAACGCTCTCTTGGGACTCCGCGACGTGTTCGAGGTCCTGCGGCCAGAAGTTGCGGCCGCCGACGATGATCATGTCTTTCTCGCGGCCGGTGACGAAGATGCGGCCGTCGTGCAGATAGCCGAGGTCACCGGTGTCGAGCCAGCCATCCGGCTTCAAAACTTCCGCGGTCGCCTCGGGCTGATGGAGATAACCTTTCATGACGCTCGCCGTGTGCACCCACAGCGTGCCGATCTCGCGTTCCGGCAACACTTCGCCGTTCGGTCCGCGCACTTCGACCTCGACGCCGGGCAGCGGCGCGCCGCAATCGACGAAGGCCCGCACCGGTGTGCGCGCCTTGTTGGAACGCCCGACCGGACGCGCGCGCCGATGCTTGACGCAGTCGTCGCGGTCGACGTGGTCGACGCCGACACCCCGCTCGCGCTGCGCAAAGCTGATCGCAAGGCCGACCTCGGCCATGCCGTACGACGGCACGAACGCATTGCCCGTGAAGCCGCTGCCGTCGACCGCGCGCACGAACGACGCGAGCGCCTCCGGACGAATCATCTCGGCGCCGACGCCCGCGACGCGCCAGCGGCTCAAATCGAATTTGGCGCCGTCGCCTTCGCGCAGACGGCGCGCGCAGAGCTCGTAGCCGAACGGCGGGCCGAACGAGATCGTCGCCTGCGTACGCTCCATCAGCGTCAGCCACATGCGCGGACGCATCGCGAACTCGCGGGTCCCGAGATACGCGACCGGCGCTTGGCTCGCGACCGGCACTAGGATTTTTCCGACCAATCCCATGTCGTGATAGAAGGGCAGCCACGAGAAGAATCGATCGTTCGGCCCCACGGCGAGGCCATCGGTAATGATCGCGCTCAAATTGCACATCACGGCGCGCTGGGTGATGACCGCACCGCGTGCGACGCGCGTGCTGCCGGACGTGTATTGCACGTACGCGACGTCGTCGACACCCGAACCGACCAACTTCTGTTCGGTCGGACGCAGCGCGGTCAGGTCCTCGAGGCGTCCGGCCAGTGCGAGATCGAGCCCTTGTGTCGAATCGCGCAACAGTCCGACGAATTCGTCCGACGCGAACGCCGCGCGCGCACCGGAGTTCTCGATCAGAAAGCGCAGTTGGCGCAAATACTGTTCGCGCCCGCCGAGACTCACGGTCGCGGGCAACGGCACCGGCACCAGGCCGGCGTACTGACACGCGAAGAACAGGATGACGAACTCGGCTCGCGTCTCCGCGACCAAGGCGATTCGGTCGCCGTAGGTGACGTCGACCAATCCGAGAAGACGCCGTGCCGCGTGCATCGCTTGCGCACGCAATTCACGGTAGCTCAGCTCACATACGACTTCGCCGCGGCCATTGAAGAACGTCATCGCGTGACGGCTTCGTGCCGCATGGTCCAACGCTTCGTGGAGCGTCGAGAAGTCTCCTGGTCGCCAAACTATTTCTTCTTCTACGTTATCCGGATCCGTTTGAAAGGAAGCCCCGTTTACCACCAACACACACTCAAGCTTCTTATGTTAGAGTTTGCCAACACGCAAACTAAGCCGCGCTAGCAGCTACTTACCCCTGAGACCGCACGCTACTTGAGCTATCCGCCTTCAGGCGGCTTTTGTTCGTGCGGCGGCCATTATACCCATGCATCTTCATAGGTAAAACGAAACTTTGACCACCCGAATTGTGCCCATCCGCACGAAAAAGGAACGCGAGACATTCATTCGCGTCCCGCTCGATCTCTACAAGGATGATCCCAACTGGGTGCCGCCGCTGCTGGTCATGCGTCGGGCCGACATCGATCCGAAGCATCCGTTCTTTCGTCACGCCGAGATGGAAGGCTTCATCGCGTACAAAGATGACCGACCCGTGGGACGCATCAGCGCGCAAGTCGATCATCTGAACGCCGGCCGCGGCCGCCCCGGGCTCGGCTACTTCGGCATGTTGGACGCAATCGACGATCGCGACGTGGTCGGCGCGCTGTTCGCGGCCGCGGAAGGCTGGCTCAAGTCCAAGAACATGACGACTTCGCTCGGTCCGATGAACCTCAACATCAACCAGGAAGTCGGATTGCTCGTCGACGGCTTCGACACGCCCCCGTACTTCATGATGGGCCACACGTTGCCGTACCTCGGTCATCGCGTCGAGGACGCCGGCTATCGCGGCGTGAAGGATCTGCTCGCGTATCTGATGGACCCCGACTTCCCGATTCCGTCGGTGATGAAAGCGATCGAAGAACGTCTGAAGGGCCGCATGGTGATCCGGCCCGTCGACCGCAAGAATCTCGACCGCGACCTGAAGGCCGTCTGCAACATCTTCAACGATGCGTGGGAGAACAACTGGGGGTTCGTGCCGTTTACCGAAGAGGAATTCCTCGCGATCGGCCACGAGATGCTGCTGCTCATCAGCGACGACTTCATTCAGATCGCCGAGGTCGATGGCGAGCCCGCGGCCTTCATCGTGATGCTGCCGAACGTCAACGAAGCGATCGCCGATCTGAACGGGCGCCTGTTGCCCTTCGGATGGCTGAAAGTGCTGTGGCGTTTGAAAGTGCGCTACCCGCACACCGCGCGTGTACCGCTGATGGGCGTACGTCAGAAATACCAACGCACCCGGCTCGGGCCCGGCCTTGCCCTCGCCGTGATTCACGCGGTGCGCAACGCCTCCGTTGCGCGCGGCATCGATAGCGTCGAAATGAGTTGGATCCTCGAAGACAACGCCGGCATGCGCAACATCATCGAGACGATCGGCGGACGCGTATCGAAGCGCTATCGCATGTACGAGAAGGCGTTGGGTTAGCGACGCTCGTGAACGACGCCGTTCCATTCACCGCGGTGGTCCTCGCCGGCGAACGCTCGA
The DNA here is from genome assembly GCA_035686405.1 of Pseudomonadales bacterium. Classification (GTDB taxonomy): domain Bacteria; phylum Pseudomonadota; class Gammaproteobacteria; order Pseudomonadales; family Azotimanducaceae; genus DATJGR01. Next base: position 15,388 of record DASRZO010000522.1, read on the forward strand.
CGCCGTCGATCGATCCGCTCGCGAGCGCCGCCGGCGTCGTCAGCAAAGTGCTCGTGCCGATCGCCGGCGTACCGGTGATCGAGCGCGTCCTCGACGCGATCGAGCACTTCGATCCGGTCAAACGTCGCATGCTCGTCGGCCCGACCGCCCGCACGCTCGAAGCCGCACCGCAGATCGGGGCCCGGATCGAGTCGGGTCGCTGGACGTGGATTGCGCCGACCGAGGGACCGGCGGCGAGCGCGAGTGCCGCCTTCGACGCCATCGGCCCCGACAGCCCGATCATCCTGACGACCGCCGATCACGCGTTTCTGACGCCGGCAATCCTCGAATACTTCTGTCGCGAATCCCTTGCGACCGGCGCCGATTTCACGGTCGGGCTCGCGCGCCGCCGGCAGGTCACCGCGACGTTCCCGCGCACCCGCCGCACCGGTTGGCGTTTCAGTGACGACACCTACTGCGGCTGCAACTTGTTCGCCGTGCTGCGCCCGGCGGGTCACTCGGTGACCGGCTTCTGGCGCCACGTCGAGCGCGAGCGCAAGCGCCCGTGGCGAATTCTCAGGATGCTGGGAATCGGCACCTTCGCGCGCTACCTCGCCGGTCGACTGTCGCTCGCCGACGCGCTGGCCGAGGTCGGTCGCCGCACGCAATGTCGGATCGCACCGGTCGTGCTGCCGCAGGCCGAAGCGGCCGTCGACGTCGATTCGATCGACGACTGGCGCCTCGTCAACGAGACCTGGCCGGCGCTGCGCAGCTGATCGCCGTACCCCACTCGAACGTCTCGGTCGCGCGGGTGACGAAGCCTTCCGCCGCGCTGCGACGCGCTTCGATGCGCAGCCGCCAACGCCCGGGCTCACCTTCGATCCGATAGCAGTTCCAGCCGGCGCGCCCCGCGCCGCCGTGCGATGCCGACGGCACCGCAACGATCGGCATCGGTCCTGTCGCGGATTCGTAGCGATCGACGCGCTCCTCGTGACCGTGGCCGTGAATCACCAGTTCGGCGCCGCAACGTACGAGTGCCTCCGTGACCGCGGCGGCATCGTCGAGTCGTTTGCGCCGCGAGTGACCGTCGAGCAGCGGCGAGTGATGCAGCAGCACGACGCGGAAGAGGCCTTCGGCGCGCGTCGCCGCGAGTACCGTCTCGAGGCGCTCCAGCTGCGCGCGGCCGACGCGCCCCGTCGCGAGGAACGGCGCGGTCGGTACCGCGGTGTCGACACCGATCAACGCCACCGAGCCGCGGCGACGCACGAACGGCAGCGCGTACGAACCGTCGTCGCCGCGCGCGTAGTCACGCCACAATCCGACCGTGTCGGACGCAACTGCCGCGATGTAGCGGTCGTGATTCCCCGGCACCAGCGACACCCGCTCGGGTGAACCGACGCCGCGCAGCCACTCGTACGCAGCGGCGCATTCGCTGGGCAATCCGACGTGCGTCAAATCGCCGGTGATTGCGATGTGCTGCGGCGCGAACGCCATCACGTCGGCCATCAGCGCATCGAGCACCACGCGCAGATGCACGCGCCGGCGGCGTCGCCGCCACGACAGATACCCGAGGATGCGCTTGTTCGCGAGATCGATCGGGTGGACGCCGCTGAGCGTCGTCAGATGCGGGTCCGACAGATGGGCGAGCACGAACTCGCCGCTGCCGTCGCCCGTCGGGCGGTCGGAACGATCGCGATCGCTCATCGCGCGCCGGATTGCCGCGCCCGCGCGAACGGTTCGCGCCGTGACACGAGCCGGCGACGGATTGTTAACATAGCGCGCCTCCGACGACGAACGAGGGCCTTTTGCGGTCCGCCATCCTCACGAATCCCCATTCGAACCGCAATCGGCGCCACCTTCCGCGCCTGCGCACGGAGCTCGCGCGACATCCCGAGATTCGCCACGTCGAAACGCCATCGCTCGACGATCTGCCCGCGGCGGTCGAACAGCTGTTGCGCGACAACGTCGAACTGATCGGAATCAACGGCGGCGACGGCACGGTGCATTTGGCATTGACCGCGCTGCTGCAAGCGACTGCCGGACAAGCCCTGCCGGCCGTGGCGCTGCTGCCGGGCGGCACCACCAGCATGAGCGCGCGCGGCGTGAACGGCGGCGTCGTCCGGTTCGAACGCGCACTCGACAACTTGCTCGAGGCCGCCGGCGGCAAACGCTGCGGCCAAGCGCGTCATCTCGTTCGCGTGCAACCGGTCGGCGCGAGCGCGCAGCTCGGCCTGTGCATGGGCATGGGCGCAATCGTCAGCGGTATCGAGTATTGCCACGAGCGTATCTACAAGCTCGGTCTGCGCGACGAGCGCGCGGCCGGCATGGCGTTGCTGCGCGCCGGTTGGGGCATCGCGCGACGCGAAGCGGTGTTCTCCGACGGCGTGCCGATCGACGTCGACATCGACGGCGAACACCGCAGCGCGCGCGCGTCGATCTTTCTGGTGACCACGTTGAACGAACTGCTGCTCGGCATTCGACCGTTCTGGGGCAACGGCGCCGGTCCGCTGAAGATCACCCTCGTGCGCGAACACGTGCAGCGTTTCCTGCGCAACTTTCCCGATCTGCTGCGCGGCAGGCCGGACCCGCATCTGACGGAAGCGGCCGGCTACTTCAGCCGCCGCGGCGAACGCGTCGGCATCCGCTGCGACGGACCGTACATGATCGACGGCGAGATCTATCGCGCGCAGCGCGGCGAATTGACCGTCGACGCGTTCGGCCCGGTCACCGTCGTCCCGCTCGGCGACGCGGCATGACGGATTTCGATACGACCGCGCTCGGCGCTGCGGTCGCGGCCGAAGCGGATCGGCCGCTGCCGTTCGCGGTGCCCGCGTTCGTCGACGCGCTGCATCGACGCTTCGGCACCGCCGTCGCAGCGGTGCTCTTCTACGGCTCGTGTCGCCGCGTCGATCAGCCCGATTCGCTGTACGACCTCTACGTCATCGTCGACGACTACCGCTGCATGCCGTGGTTCGAAGCAGCGCTCGCGGGCGCGCTGCCGCCGAACGTGTATTACCTCGAAGTCGCGACCGCGGCCGGTGTGCGACGCGCCAAATGCACTGCGATTTCGCGCGTCGATTTCGCGCGCGGCGCCCGCGCGTGGTTCCACTCGTATCTATGGGGCCGTTTCTGCCAGCCCGTTTCGCTCGCGTACGCACGCGACGCGACCGCGCGCGATGCGACGCTGAACGCGCTGTGCGACGCGGTGGTCAAGTTCGCCGGCGAAGCGATTTGCCTTCAGGAGGCCGACTTCGACACCCGCGCGTTGTGGAGCGAGGGACTGCGCACCAGCTACGCGACCGAGTTGCGCAGCGAAGGTCCCGACCGCGCCGACGAATTGTTCGCCGCGAACGCCGACTACTACGATGAGGTGACGCGCGCCGCCGCCGATGTCGTCGGCCTGCGCGCCACCGAGCGCGGCCGTTGGCACTCCGACATGTCACCGAACGAACGCGCGCGCAACCGCCGGACATGGCGGATTCGGGCGGTCACCGGCAAGCTGCAGGCGCTCGCGCGGATATTGAAGGCGTGGATCACGTTCGACGGCGGCTTCGACTACATCATCTGGAAGCTGGAACGGCACTCGGGTCGAACCATCGACGTACCGGAGCGCGTGCGCCGTAGACCCGTGATCCACATGTGGGGTTTCTTCTGGCGCCTGTATCGCGCCGGGGTCTTTCGTTGACGGCAACGACCCGAGCGGCGCCGCGCGTGTGGGTCGTCGTCAGCGACAAAGCCGGCGACAACGCGCAGGTCGACGCCGTGGTAGAACGGCTGCCGTGGCCCGTCGAGTACCGCCGCCTCACCTTCAAGCGGCCGTTCCGCAAAGGTAAACCGCCGTTTTTCGCGTCGCTGTATCACGTCGACAAATCGCGGTCCGATTCGCTCGAGCCGCCGTGGCCCGACGCCGTGATCACGATCGGCCGGCGGCCAGCGATGGCAGCGATGTGGATACGCCGTCAATCGGGCGATCGCACCTCAGTGGTGCTGTTTGGGCGCCCGAAGCGCGATGCGTCGAACTTCGCATTGATCGTGGTGTCGGCACAATTCCAGATGCCAGCCGCGCCGAACGTCGTCAGCATCGCGCTGCCGCTGATGCGCATCGACCGCGATCGACTCGGCCGCGAAGCCGCTGCGTGGCGCGCACACTTCGAACAACGTCGCCGGCCGCTCGTCGCGGTACTGGTCGGCGGAGCGACGCAACCGTTCGTGTTCGATGCCGATTCCGCGCGCGAACTGATGCGTCTCGCCCGCACGTACTGCGACCGAACGGGGTCGTTGTACATAACTACGAGTCGGCGGACGTCGCCGGATGCGGTCGCCGCGCTGCGCGCCGCGCTCCAGGACGGCGACACGTTGTACGAGTGGCGCGCCGGTGCTTCCGACAATCCGTATTTCGGTCTGCTGGCGCACGCGGATGCCTTCGTCGTGACCGGCGACAGCATGTCGATGGTCACCGAGGTCGCGCGGTTGAACCGGCCGCTCGCGATCTTCGGCTTGCCCCGCTCTTCGTTCGCACGCCGCGTCGAGGCTGCGCTGCCGCGCTGGGTCGTCGCACTTCCGAACACGCTGAAGTACTCCGTGTTGCCGAAACTCGGCTTTACGTCGTTTCCCCGCGATCT
>DASRZO010000523.1:0-4515 GCA_035686405.1 Pseudomonadales bacterium
CGAACGTCCCCACGCGAGATACGCCTGACCCATGCGGCGGAAGATCGGGTTGTCGCGCCACGCGTCGTCCTTGAAACGCGCGTCCTTTGGCGCCGGCTCGATGTTGCTGCTGCCGAACGTGATGCCGACGAAATCGCTCAAGAGCTTGCTCGCGGTGTCCATCACGGCGCGCGGCTGTTGCGTCGCGCGATCGATGACGAGCTGCAGCGACTCGAGCATCGCGCGCCGGTCGAGTGCGAGCGCCGACGTCAGCGCGATCCCTTCGCGTGCCTCGCCGATGCCTTGGGCGGTATCACCTCGAATGTCGGCTGGGCTCGCCATGTCGCCACTCCGATTGCAGCAGGGAACGGTGAGTCTGCCGAAGCGGGCGCGGACCGACAATCGGAGCCGAATCGGGTCTGAAACGGAGTCGGAACCGGAGTCGGAACCGGCAATCGAATCGGCGGCAGATCGGTCCCGGTATTCGCCGCTCGACCCGTTCGCCTTTTCAGTGTTTCGCGACGATCTCCCGCAACGGCTTCACCCACGCCCAGCGCGGATCGGGCGTGAAGTTGTCCCACAGCATGCTGTTACACGCGTAGCCCGCCGCGACTCCGCTCTCGGCATGCGCGAAGCCGAGTCGCCCGCCGGCGCCGTCGTGGCCGAACGATCCGGGGCCGAGCATCTGCGTGATCGGATTGCCGAGGATGAAGCCGAGGCCGAAACCTTCTCCCGGCGGGATCGGCAAGCGCGCGAGCGGCGGCAGCGGTGGCAAGTTCTTGGTGCGCGGCTGCATCGCGCGCGCCAGCGTGGTTTTGTTCAGCAAACGTACGCCGTCGATCTCGCCGATGCAGGCCGCGTACATCTTGGCGAGCGAGCGCGCGTTCGCGACGCCGTTGCCGGCGGGCAGTTCGGCGGCGCGTCCGGCGCGGGAATTGAAGAACTCCACTGCCTCGGGGATGGCGTCGAAGCCTGCGAGAATCTCGACCATGATCGGATCGTTCACGTTCACACCGGCGGCGGCCATCACCGCGCGAAAGTCCGCGCCTTGTTGCGGAATGTGCGGCGCGACGCGCTTCTGCTGCGCGTCTGGCAAGCCGACCCAGAAATCGAGACCGAGCGGCTTCGCGATCTCGTCAGCGAAGAAGGTTCCGAAACGCTTGCCGGTGATGCGACGGATCACTTCGCCGACCAGGAACCCGTACGTAATCGCATGGTAGGAGGAATGGGCGCCCGGTTCCCACAGCGGCGTCGCGTTCGCGAGCGCGCGCGTGCATTTGTCCCAATCGACGAAGTCCGGTGTCTTGATGCCCGAGGCGATCGGAAACGTCGGCAATCCGGCGGAGTGACTGAGGCAGTGCGCAACGGTCACGTGCGCTTTGCCGTTCGCGGCGAATTCCGGCCAATACTTGGCGACCGGCGCTTCGACGTCGAGCAGGCCCCGTTCGGCCAACATGCTGGCGCAGATCGCGACGGCGGCTTTGGTGCACGACATCAAGACCGTCAGCGTGTCTTCCGTGTAGGGGCGATCGTTCGCGATGTCGCGGCCGGTCCATAAGTCGACGACGACTTCGCCGTGGCGATAGATGCAAAGTTGCGCGCCGCCGGGGTCGTTCGCCTGAGCCTGCGCAAACGCTTCGCGGACGGGCTCGAAGTGTTTCGCGGTCGTGCCGTGGACGGTCATGAAATGCCCCTGAGTGGAATTGTTTGGCTCGCCGGAAACGCTTCAGTCTCGCTTGCGGGGCTGATGCAGCCGTTCCGCGACGATGCGGAACACCTGCGGATTCACGCCGAGTCCGACGTGCGAGCTCTGCACTTCGACGTGCTCGACGTCGGGGTTCGAATCGTCGATCGACGCCTGCCACGACACGACGCCGTCGGTCTTGCTGTACAGCGCCGTGATCGGCACTTTGATCGGCGTCCGCTCCCGCTGGCGGATGAGCTCACGCACCTGCGCTTCGGTCATGCCGGTGTTCGCTTGCATGATGCGGCCGATGCTCGTCGAACTCGGACCGCCCTTCACCGGCGAGCCGAGCGTGATCACTTGCCGCACCAGGTCGGGTCGCACGCGTGCGATCTCGCGCGCCAGCGTCCCGCCGCGGCTCCAGCCGACGAGATTGATCTTCTTGTCGTGCGCTCTGTGCAGCGTGACGGCGCGTTCGACGAGCCTCTCGATCAGCGGTTGACCCGGGCCGGTGTTGCGGCCCAGACCCCAACCGGTCACGGAGTAGCCGAGATCTTCGAGGAAGCGGCGCAGCAGCCACGTCGAGTTGTCGTTCGCGAGGAAGCCCGGCAGCACGATCACCGGCCGATCGTCGCCGCGCGGCGCGCTCATCCGCAGCAGCGGCAGCATCAACATCAGCGACGCGAATTCCGCGCCGGCACGGGCTTCGAGGAATTGGTAGAGCATCGGCGGCGGGGCAATGAATTCGCGTTGTGTCGGCACGGGCGACTCGCTCGGGAACGGTCCGACGGACGATACCCAATCTACGCGGGCTCTGCACAAGTAACCGCGGCGCAACGCTTCGTCGCCAAAGTGCGCGACCTGTTGCGCCGTCGATACGTGTCGGTAGTCGGACCATCTTGTCGCGCCGGCTTAACGCCGGCGCTCGATCGGCGGATACTCCGCGGCGATCTCTGGGGAGGTCGATGGTCGAGTCACTGCCACTACGAGAGGGCGTATGCCATGGACCTCCCCAACCGACCGCCGCGCGATTCGTCGCTCGTTCTCTTCACGACACTCTTCTCCGCGATGACCGATGCGTTGAACCTGCGGCATTTGCGCGGCGAATTGTTCGCCGCGCGTGAACGGTCAAGCGACGAGCCGCTCGTACGTACCGCAACGTCGTTCGACGTTCGGCAGCGCGCGTTGCAGGTCCCGCACGTCGACGCCGCGCCGCAGTACCCGCGTGCGCAACTCGATATAGGCGTCCCGCAGCGCGTCGCGAAGTAGCGCGACGTCGGGCACGGCGCGCGCACATGCGGTGACGCCGATGTCGAAGTACTCCACGTAGCTCTGCGCCGTGATGTTCACGGCGGCGCCGTGCGCCGGAATCGACACCGGAAAGTGCGTCAACATTCGCGCGCCGTTCGAGTAGCGCACGCTGCGCGGGCCCGGCACGTTCGAAATCACGAGATTGATCCAGGGCGGCAGGTAATCGGCCGCGTCGCTCGCGTCCCACGCCGCAGCGGCCACGCGGCCGAACCACGGCAGCGCCGGTATCCACGGCGATGCTGCGGCGAGCGCCGCGAAGTCGTGCGCCTCGTTCTTCGCCTCGGCGGCCGATGCATGCACGGCGGTGAGACGCTCGAGCGGGTCTGCGACGTTCGTCGCCAGACCGACGCGCATCATCGAAACCTGCGTGTTCAGCGTCTTGTCGCCGGCGCTGCGCATCGACACCGGCACGCCGGCGATCATTTCGCGCTGCGGCAGGGCGCCGCGCGTCGCCAGATAGTTGCGTAACGCGCCGCCGCACAAGGTCAGCAGCACGTCGTTGATCGAACAGTCGTGTGCCTTGCCGATCGCGCGTACGTCGGTCAGCGAGATGCGGAGCATCGCGTAGTTGCGCAACGGCCCGATCGCGCGATTGATCGGCGTCGGCGGTGCGAACCAGGTGACGTTGCGCCGTTGCAGGGCCGTCAGCGCGCGCCGCCCCATACGGAACGCCGCGTCGAGGCCGCGCGCCGCATTCGCGAGCGACTCGAACTGCGCGTCGAGCAGGTTTTCGAGCGCGGCGCGCGGCTGGGCGGTCGGCGGCGCGACGGCGCGCGATGCCCGGGCCGGCGTCGATTTCGGCGGTGTGCCGCTCGGCGTCGGGTCGGTCAACACGTCGACGGCGGTCTGGCCCGATACGCCGTCGAGGCACGCGTGGTGGATCACGTTGAAATAGGCGGCGCGGCCGTGTTCGAGACCATCGATGTAATACGTCTTCCACAGCGGCCGCGAACGGTCGAGCGGCGACGCGTGCAGATTCGCGACGACGCGCTCGAGCTGGGTGATGTCGCCGGGCGCCGGGGCTTCGACGCGTTCGACGTGGGCATCGTAGTCGACGGCGCATGCGGTCCAACGCGGATGATCGAGCTGTAGCGGCGCGTGTTCGAGGCGGTGGTCGATGTAGCGCAAACGGCCCGCTCGTGCGCGCATCAGCGATTTCAAATCGCCGAAGAACGTCGCGCGGCGATCGGCGGGCACGTCGATCAGTTGCACGGAGCCGATGTGCATCGGCGTACGAGCGGTCTCGGCATACAAAAAGCTCGCGTCGGTTCCATTGAGTCGATTCATGGTGTCGTCCTTTCCGTGGGGTGAAATCGAGTGCGACGACGCCGCACTCACGCGAATTCAGATTGCACGTAGCGGTGCGAGTTCGCCGTCGCGAACGCATCGTCCCATCGTCGGATTGCTCGGGTATTGGCATCGGCACGATGCGCGCGGCGTCACACCTTTGTAACGTCGTTGGGGATATTGATTGGAGTTCCTTAGGTGAAAGGCCGAGGCGCGGCGTTCGGTTCGCGGGACACGCTGCAAGTACGTCCGTG
>DASRZO010000524.1:0-4580 GCA_035686405.1 Pseudomonadales bacterium
GCTCGCCGTAGCGCGATTGCGGGTAGTAGTCCCACACCGCGTGATGCTGCGTGCAGCGGTTGTCCCAGAACGTCAGCGTGTTCGGTTCCCACCGCACGCGACACGTCAGCGCCGGGGTCGTCGCGATGTGCGTGAAGAGGAAATCGAGCAGCGCGCGGCTCTCTTTGCGCGCGAGCCCTTCGATGTGCGTCGTGAAGCCGCTGTTGACGAACAGCACCGGCCTGCCGGATTCCGGGTGGCGCGTCACGACCGGATGCACGTTGCGCGGATAGTTCGTTCCGGCGGCGGGCGCATAGTGATAGCTGCCGAGATAAGGCAGCGCGCCGTCGTGCACCGCGTGCCTACGCTCGAGGAAGCGCTGCAGCGGCGCCGACAACGTCTCGAGGGCGCGATACATGTCGGCGAAGAGCGTATCGCCGCCGCCGTCTTCCGGCGTTTGCTTCATGTACAGCATCGAACCCATCGGCGGCTTCTCGTCGCACGAGACGTCGGTGTGCCACGCATCGCCGGCCGTGTACTTCGACTTCTGCGTCGTTTTCACCGCGAGAATTTCCGGGTCGCCGTGATCATCGTAGCCCGCGCTCGATTTCAACGGGTGTACGTGCAGCGGACCGAATTTGCGCGCGAACGCTTTGTGCTGTTCCTGCGTCAGGTGTTGATCGCGAAACACGAGCACCGACCAGTCGACGAATGCTTGGCGTACGTCGCGCATCTGCGCGTTCGACAGCGGCTGCGACAGATCGACGCCGTGCACCTCCGCACCGATGTGCGGGGTCAGCGTCGTCACCGAAATCGTCTCGTAGGTCTTCATGCGATACCCCGTACCGTCGATCCCGACGATCGATCATGTATCTCGCCGCGGCGACGCCGCAACTGCGCTGCGCGACGGATACCCGCAACGCACCCACGCGCCGCTCCGTCCGTTGGAAACCGTGAACGCACCCTGTAAGGTTGACCGTCCGACGAGGGCGGGGGGAGCCATGAAAGTCAACGGCAAAGTGGTCGTCGTCACCGGCGGCGCGAGCGGCATCGGTCGCGCCCTCGCTCGACGTTTCGCCGCCGACGGCGCGAAACACGTTGCGGTGGCCGACCTCGACGGCGACGGTGCCGCGAAAGTCGCTGCGGAGATCGGCGGCTCGAGCCATCGCGTCGACGTCGGCAAAGAAGCCGACATCGTCGCATTGATCGACGCGACCGAGCGCGAGCACGGCCCGATCGATCTCTTCTGCTCGAACGCCGGCATCGGCATCGGCCGCGGCATCGATACGCCGGACGCGGTCTGGCAGAAGATCTGGGACGTGAACGTGATGGCGCACGTCTACGCGGCGCGCCATCTGATTCCGCGGATGGTGAAGCGCGGCGGCGGCTATCTCTTCAGCACCGCATCGGCCGCGGGCCTCTTGTCGCAGATCGGCTCCGTCACGTACGCGGTGACGAAGCACGCGGCGGTGTCGCTCGCCGAATGGATCTCGATCACGCACGGCCACGAAGGCATCAAGGTGACGGTGCTGTGTCCGCAAGCGGTGCGCACCGGCATGACCGGCGGCCGCAGCGGCGGCGTCGCGAGCGTCGACGGCATGCTCGAGCCCGAACACGTCGCCGAAGCGGTGACGCAGGCGCTCGACGAGGAACGCTTCCTCGTGTTGCCGCACCCGGAAGTCGCCGAGTACATGCGCCGCAAGGCGAACGACCCCGATCGTTGGCTCGCCGGTATGCGTCGGCTCGCCGAACGTTTTCGGCCGTGAATACCCGTTTCGAATTCCCGTGAATCGACTGGAGTGAACGATGGAAATCCAAGGCCGCTGTGACGAGAAATTCGCGCGCGTGCGCGACGCGTTCGCAGCCAACTTCGCCAACGGCTCCGATCTCGGCGCGTCGTTCGCGGTGACCGTGAACGGCGAATACGTGGTCGACATCTGGGGTGGTCATCTCGACGAAGCGAAGACGCGACCGTGGAAGGAAGACACGATCGTCAACGTCTATTCGACGACGAAGACGATGGCGGCGATCTGCTTGCTGGTGCTCGCCGACCGTCGGCTCGTCGACCTCGACGCGCCCGTATCGAAGTATTGGCCCGAGTTCGCACAGAACGGCAAAGACGGCGTGCTGGTGAAGCACTTCTTGAGCCACTCGGCGGGATTGTCGGGCATGGACGGCCCGGTGACGACGGCGGACACGTACGACTGGGACAAGATGACGCGCATGCTCGCTGCGCAAGCGCCGTGGTGGAAACCCGGCACACAGAGCGGCTATCACGCGATCACGCAGGGTTACCTGATCGGCGAGGTCGTGCGCCGCGTCACCAACGTGACACTGGGCACGTTCTTCCGCCGCGAGATCGCCGAACCGATCGACGCCGACTTCCACATCGGTCTCGACTCGCGCCATTTTCCGCGCGTTGGCGATTTGATTCCGCCGCCGAGCGGCAACGCACCGTTGAGCCCGCCCGATCCGGAATCGGTCGCGGCGCGCACGTTCAAATATCCGCCGGTCAACGCGCTCGACTCACGCACGCCGGAATGGCGCCGCGCGGAGATTCCTGCGGCGAACGGTCACGGCAACGCGCGGTCGGTCGCGAAGGTACAGACGCTGATCGCGAACGGCGGCAGCGCGTTCGGCAAGACCATTCTGTCGAAACAAGGCGCGGACCGCGCATACGACGAACAGCTGAACGGTATGGACCTCGTGCTCGGCGTGCCGGTGCGCTTCGGCATGGGCTACGGCTTGACGAGCAAGGACTTTCCGCTAGGCCCGAATCCGCGCACGTGCTTTTGGGGCGGCTGGGGCGGGTCGCTCGTGATCAACGACGCCGACGCGCGCGTGTGCATCGCGTACGTGATGAACAAGATGGGGCTCGGCACGACGGGCGATGCGCGCGCCGCCGGGCTCGCGATGGCGACCTACCAGGCGCTCGCGGGCTAGTAGACGCGGCCGCCTCATCCATCGGCCGACACGGCGGCCCGGACCGCCGCCGTCGCAGCGCATGGCGATCGCACGGGTCACGCGAACGCAATCGCGATGACGCCGGCGGCGATGCAGGCGGCGCCGAGCAATCGCTCGCGCGGATTGCGTTCGGCGAGTTGCGAACCCCCGAGATACGCCGCGAACAGCATCGACACTTCGCGCATCGGTGCGATCTGCGACAGCGGCGCCATGCCGATCGCGTACAGCACGAGCACGTACGCGATCGGCGACAGCAAGCCGACGGCGAGCGCGCTCTTCCACATCGAGCCCGCGTAGCCGGCGAGCGGCAACGGCTCGCGCCGCCGCAGCGCCATGATGGCGAGCAGCGTGAGCGGCAAACGAATCGCGTTGCTCAGATAGTCGACGAGGATCGGCGTGACGTGGGCGTGTTTCACGGCGTAGCCGTCGATCAGCGTATATAGCGAGATCAGCGCGCCGGTTGCGAGCCCGTACCCAACACCGGTACGAAGGCGCACCGCTTCTTCGTGCGAACGCGATCCGCGCCGCAGCGCGCGCACCAGTCGCGGACCGCCGGCGATCACGACGATACCGCCGACGATGCCGGCAACGCCGATCCAACCGATCAGACCGAGTGCTTCGCCGAGGAACGTCGTCGCCGCCAGCGCCGTCAACAGCGGCCCCGTGCCGCGGGCGAGCGGATAGACGACCGACAGATCGCCGAGCCGATAACCGCGCAGCAGCGTCGAGAAATAGACGACGTGCACCGCCGCGCTCGCGGCGACCAAGCTCCATTGCAGCGCGCCGAAGGCGCCGACGTCGCGCCACGCAAACGCGAGCCCGACCGGCGCCCACAGGACGCATAGCGCGACGTTGCTGATGAGCGCAAAGCGGATGTCGCCGCCGCTTTGCTTGGCGACGAAATTCCACAACGCGTGGATCAGCGCGGCGACCAGGACGAGTCCGAACGCGACGGTCGGCACGGGTGATCAGTGAGTCGTTTAGAAGTCTGCGGCGGCGCGTTCGGCGATCGATGCGACGACTCTCACGACGCGAGGCCGTGCCGGCCGCCGAGACGCTCGATGCCGTCCATCGCATCGCGCCACTCCTCGGTCGTCAGCACCCTCGGCTCCGCAACGGGTTTGCCGTCAGCCGAGAAGAACGGCGTGTCCTTGTACGCTCCGCTGAGCCGCGCCTTCAGCGTCATGCCGCCGAGGCGCCACACCGCACCGATTCGGTTGATCTGCGTCGGCTTCGGTTCGCCGATCGCAAACGTCGTGAAGACGCCGCCGAGCGACGGCCCGAACGACTCGTCGAGCGAACGTTCCGGATCGCGTAGGCAGTCGTGAATCAACCCGACGAACGACACGCGATAGTTCATGACGTTGTTGCCGATCGGCGTGCCGCAGCAGCGGGCGTACCAACGCATCGTGCCGTTCGGCGTCAGCCGCAACACCGCGAGCTGCTCGCGGCCGCGCGTGATGCGGACCGCTTGCGGCGACGTCTGGATGATGTCGGTGCCGCCCCGCGCATCGAGCACGCGGTCGGCGCTGCCGAGCACTTTGGGAAACGCCCTGCAACTCAGGCAGTAGCACGTGCAGCGGTTGACCGCGTCGGAGTGGCCAACCTCGCCCGCGAGCTGCCCGCACCGGCATTGC
>DASRZO010000525.1:0-2161 GCA_035686405.1 Pseudomonadales bacterium
CTCGCGCCCGCGGCGCCGCCCGTCCAGATGAAAACGTGGAATCTATCGAGCTTGTGGCGCATTCCGCTCGAACACGGCGCCGACGCGTGGCTCAAAGCGGTACCGAAGTTCTTCGCCCACGAGGGCGCGCTGATCGAGGCGCTCGGGCCACACGCGCCGGTACCGCGATTGTTCGGCTACGAATCCGGCCGCCTCGTGATGCGCTACATACCGGGCGAAGACTTGCGGCACGCGACGCACGCGCAACGCGTCGCGATGCTCGACGCGCTCGTCGAGTTGCAAACGGCGTGGACAGCGAAGGTCGACGCGCTCACTGCGCTCGGCGTCGCCGACTGGCGCGCAACGGCGCTCGTTCGGGCGATCGAGCGGACGTTCGAACGCACGCGATCGCAGCTTTCCGCCGCCGCGGCGCGAACGCTCGAAGTCTTCATCGCCGGGCTCGACGAGCGGTTTCGCGCGCTCGCCGCATGCGGCATTCCGGATTCGTTGGTCCACGGCGACTATCACCCGGGCAACGTGCGCGGAATCGGCACCGATCTAACAATTCTGGACTGGGGCGACGCCGGCGTCGGGCACCCGCTGCTCGACGTGCCGGCATTCATGGAACGCGCACCGGCCGAAATGGCCGCTTCGCTACGCGATCACTGGATCACGCTCTGGCGCGCGCGCTGTCCGGGGTCCGACCCGGCGCGCGCGTGGCAACTGATCGAGCCGATCACCGCCGCGCGAAGAGCCACCGTTTATTTGGGATTCCTCGATCGCATCGAACCGGCAGAGCACCCGTACCACGGCATCGACCCGCGCGATCACCTGCAGTTGACCGCCGCGATCCTGGCAGCGGAATGACGCGCCGCCGTCACGGCGCCTTGTGGCATTGCAGGGTGGCGTCCTTCGACCATTGTCCGCCGAGCTTCAGTTCCGTCACGAAATCGAACGCCGTGTCGCTGTGCTTGACGTACGTGTCGCGGAACGCCGCGCGCTGACCCGCGTCGTCGTCGTATTCGCCGTCGATCACCAGCGACGAACCGTCCCAACCGCGGCTGTTGCCCCACGCGAAGGCGCCGGTGTTGTCGCGCGACACGTACACGAATTGCTTCTTCGCCGGCTCGTACGCGAACGCGTTTTCGAGCGACCACGGATGCGGATTGTCGTCCGCACGCTCCTCGCTCCAGTGCATCACGACCCAATGCCGGCCGAGCTCGCGTTCGAACGTGATCGCCGTCGTCGCTTTGTGGGCAGGCCCCAGCACGCTCGCCGAGTCCCAGGCGTCGCACTGCCAGTTGCCGAGGAAGTAGTCGAACTGCGCCAATTCGCCCGGCGGCGGTGGCGGCAGCGCCGGCAGCGGGCCGCTCGCACGGACGGCGATCGAGCACATCGCAGCCACCACCCCAACCACCGCGACGATCGCGCTTCGAGACACACGCATGGTTCCTCCGCTATGGATTTGCTCGGTCCGCCGGCGCGTGCCACGCGACCGCGCTGCACGTTAGTGCGTTCCCTGCCTGCGACGCAACGCGCCCGTCAGCGGTACGTCGGACACGATCTGTAGTCGTTCGCCGAAGACCGCACGACCGTCGCTCGCCGCGCCCGCGAGCGAGCCAAACGGCGGCGTCAGCCCTCGAACATCCGCCACTCCGGCATGTACGAAAGACCGAGGTTGACGATGCGCGTCAGCAGCGCGGGGTAATCGAGCCCCACGGCACGCGCCGACTCCGCCAAGTCCTCATCGCGGGTCAGGTTCGGGTTCGCATTCGCTTCGAGCAGGAAGATGCTGCCGTCGTCGCGCAGGCGGAAATCCATCCGCGCGAATCCGTTCATGTGCAGCGCGCGAAACGCTCGCTTCGCCATGCGGCTCAATTGTTCCGTCAGGGCGGGGCTCAAAGCGTCCGCCGGGCCGGTCGTGATGCCGTGTTTCTTTTGGTATTTCGCGTCCCACTTCACCCGCCGCGTCGCGTTCGCGGCTTTCGGCAGCGTCCCGAAGTTCATCTCCCACACCGGATACGTCGTCAGTTGCGAATTACCGAGCACGCCGACGTACAGCTCGCGTCCGTCGATGTATTCCTCGACGATCGCGTCGCTCTGGACCTGCGAATGAATGAACTCGACGCGCTCGCGCAGGCTCTGCATGTCGTCGACCACCGACGCCTGAGCGATGCCGAGC
>DASRZO010000526.1:0-2261 GCA_035686405.1 Pseudomonadales bacterium
TCGAGGTTCGGATCGCCGGCGCGCAAGCGATAGACGTCGCGGCCGAAGCTCGCGGCCGGCGGTTTCGCGATCCACTCGCCGCCGCCCGCGACGATCGCTTTGAGCCAGCTCGGATCGCGGCTCGCGAACGTTTGCGGGTGATGAGCCGCGAGGTCGCCGAGCGGGAGCGAGTATTTCGCGTGGTGCATCAAGAGCGCCCGCGGGCTGGTCACGAAGCAGCGTTCGTCGAGCGTCGACAACAACTGCATGCGATCGAGGAATGACTCGCGTCGGCCGAGGCCGATCGGCCAGATCAGATCGAAATCGGCGAGCGGCGCCGCACCGGCGCAGACGCCGCGCGCATCGAGCCGGAGGTCGTCGTGATCGGCGCGCGTCACGCGCCAACCGGCGGCCTCCCACGCACGCGGCAGGCGTTCGTGATTGTCGTTGTGCGGTACGCCGCGGGTACTCGTCAGAAAACAGATCGTCGGCATCGTCGGACTTCGCGTGCGTGTATCCAGTCGGCATGCGCCGGTGCACCCATGCTAGTAGCGCGTAGTCGGAGTTCCTATGTGTCTTTCGGCTACAATCGCGGCCTCGCACGCGAAGAAGTTCAGCGATGGCGCAGTTGGTCGATCACGTGATTCCGCGCGAACGCGTCCCGGTGGTAGAGCCGCCGACGCTCGACGTCGCAGCGCGCATGCGGTTGAAGGACGAGATCAAGGCGTTGCTCGCGGCGAAGAACGCCGCGCTCGTGGCGCACTATTACGTCGACGGCGACATTCAGGACCTTGCCGAAGAAACGGGCGGCTGCGTCGCCGACTCGCTCGAGATGGCGCGTTTCGGTCGCCAGCACCCGGCGACGACGCTGGTCGTCGCCGGCGTTCGTTTCATGGGCGAGACCGCGAAAATCCTGTCACCCGACAAGCGTGTGCTGATGCCGACCCTGAAGGCCGAGTGTTCGCTCGACCTCGGTTGTCCGCCGGACGAATTCGAAGCGTTCTGCAAAGAGCATCCGGACCGCACCGTCGTCGTCTATGCCAACACGTCGGCGCGCGTGAAGGCGCTGTCGGATTGGGTGGTCACGTCGAGCATTGCGCTGCCGATCGTCGAGCACCTCGCGGCGAAGGGCGAGAAGGTCCTGTGGGCGCCGGACAAATACCTCGGCCGCTACATTCAAGATCAAACGGGCGCCGACGTGCTCTTGTGGAACGGCGCGTGCGTCGTGCACGAGGAGTTCAAGTTCCGCGGGCTCACCGATCTGAAGAAGATCTATCCCGACGCGGGCGTGCTGGTCCATCCGGAGAGCCCGGCGCAGGTGATCGCGCTCGCCGACGCGGTGGGTTCGACATCGGCGTTGATCAAGGCGGCGAAGACGTTGCCGCATTCGCTGTTCATCGTCGCGACCGACCGCGGCATCTTCCACAAGATGCGCAAGGAAGCCCCGAACAAGCGTTTCATCGAAGCCCCGACCGCCGGCGACGGCGCGACGTGCCGCAGCTGCGCGCATTGTCCGTGGATGGCGATGAATCAACTCGAAGTCTTGAAAGCGTCGCTCGAACGCGGCAGCAACGAGATCCACGTCGATCGCGAGATCGGCCGCCGCGCGATGATCCCGCTGCAGCGGATGCTCGACTTCCCTAGACCGGCTGCCTGAGGACGGGCGTCGGGCGCACCGGCGTTGGCGCCGGTACGCGACTTGCGTACATGGAACGAATCGGCCGATGCGCCGCTGATGCGGGTGCAGAAGGAAAGACGTTCGTGAGCGCGGCCGAGTCGGGCTCGGTGCAGTTCAACCGTGTTTCTGTTGCTCGGCGAGCTCCGCGCTCAAATCCCGAATGCGTTGATCGAGCATTGCCGTCAGCCGGTAGTTGTCGCTGCTGACGAGGCCGCGCGCGTATTGGAGGTGCTGGATGCTCTTCTGCAACTGGCCGACGCGGACGAAGTATTCCGCGCGCGCGAGGTGCACTTGCACGATGTCGCCGGCGAGGCCCGCCGTTTCGGCGAGGCTGTACCAGATGTCGACGTCGTCGGGATTCTTCACCGATTGCTTCAGCAGCACCGCTTCGGCTTCCTTGTAACGTTTCGCACCGCTCAACGCGTCGGCGTAGATGATCGATAGCGGTTTGTTGTCCGGGTTGCGCGCGAGCATCGGCGTCAACGTCTCCATCGCGTCGTCATAGCGGCCGGCGGCGTTGTACAGCTGGCCTTTCGTGGCGACGTAAATCAGCGAGTCCGGATGCTTCGCCATCAGCGGCTTCGCGGTGTCGAGCGCTTCCTCG
>DASRZO010000527.1:0-2438 GCA_035686405.1 Pseudomonadales bacterium
CAGCGCGTAACCGACGAAGAACACGCCGGCGCCGAAACCGTAGATCGCGGCGCTGAAGCCGAGCGCATCGTTCATCTGCAACGCCGCGAAGCCGACGTTGACGCGGTCGAGCCACGCGACGATGTACAGCAGTAGCAAGAATGGAATCAGCCGCCATGTGACCGCGCTGATCGTGCGCCGCCCGAGTTCGTCGTCCGCCGGCGCGGTGTTCACCGTCATCTCCCCTCCTCGATTGCGTGCGACCTGCCGCGTCAGGCGCTGCGTGCACCGTCGCGCGTCACGCGGTCGAGCACGTAACGCGTCATCCCCAACGCGAGTTCGTGTTCGCCGATGAAAACTTCGTCCGCCCTATCCTGCCTGAGCAGCGTCGCTTCTTCATCGCTATGCGGCACGGTGCGCGGCCAATTCGCGCGTCAATTGCGCGGCCGGAATCGCTCTGCAGCCGGTCGCGTTCTGGCCGCTCCACAGCGGCGAGAAGTCGCCGCTGCCGGCCGCTTCGCCCTTCACGCGCAACGGCGCGATCGCGAACGCCGCGAGCGGAAACGCCGGCGCGATCGGGCTCATCGGCCCGACTTCGCGCATCAGCCGGTTGACGATGCCGCGCGCCGGCCGGCCGCTGAAGAGGTTCGTCAGCGCGGTGACGCGCGCCGCTTCGCTCGCGAGCGCGGCACGGTGCACCGCGCTCGTCGTCGCCTCGGACGTGAGCAGATATGCCGTGCCAATTTGCACGGCGGAGGCACCGAGCGCGAGCGCAGCGGCGACGCCGGTTGCATCGGCGACGCCGCCGGCTGCGATCACCGGTACGCGCACCGCGCGCACGATCTGCGGCAGCAGCGCGAACGTGCCGACCTGCGTCGCGACGTCGTCCGTCAAGAACATCCCGCGGTGGCCGCCTGCTTCGGCGCCTTGCGCAATCACCGCATCGACACCGCGGTCTTCGAGCCAACGCGCTTCGTCGACCGTCGTCGCCGACGACATGATGAAGGCGCCCCACGCACGGCAGCGATCGATCAAATCGCGCGACGGCAAGCCGAAGTGAAAGCTGACGACCGGCGGTGCGAATTCCGCGAGCGCGTCGGCGTATTCAGCGTCGAACGGCCGCCGCGGTGCCCCCTTCGGAATATCGTTGGGGTCGACGCCGAGTTCGCGATAGTACGGCGCGAGCGCGTCGCGCCAGGCGGCGTCGCGGGCTGCGTCCTCGCGCGGCGGCGTATGGCAGAAGAAATTCACGTTGAACGGCTTCGACGTGGCGGCGCGAACGGCCGCGAGTTCCTTGCGCATCGCGTCGACCGTCAGCATCGCGCACGGCTGCGAACCGAGCCCGCCGGCGTTGCTGACGGCGATCGCGAGCGCACTGCCCTGCGAGCCCGCCATCGGCGCTTGGATGATCGGCAGTTCGATGCCGAGGCGTTGCGTCAGATTCACCGGGTTGCTCTCGGTCCCACCTCGAGGTCGCAGCATACCGTCCCTGGCGGCCGATCCCGACCCGGGAAACAAGACTGTGAAATGTTTTTTTCGGCCGTACGATCCGCGACCGCTTGCACCGACGCATGGATGGATAGGAGAGACGTATGGCCGCACCGTATCCGAACGACCCGTTGCTGCGCGGCCCGTTCGAGCCGATCCGCTTCGAAGCCGACTGCGCAAACCTGGTCGTCGACGGCGAGTTGCCCGCCGATCTCGCCGGCGCGCTGTACCGCATCGGGCCCAATCCGCAGTTCGCGCCGCGCGGCCGCTACAACCCGCTGCAGGGCGACGGCATGGTGCATGCGTTCTTCGTCAACCGCGGCCGCGTCGCGTATCGCAACCGCTGGGTCCGCACGCGGCAGTGGAGGCTCGAACGCGCCGCCGGCCGCGCGCTGTTCGCGACATCCGGCGATCCGCGCGACGCCGATCCTGCGATCGCCGGCCAAGCGACCGACGGTGTCGCCAACACCCACATCGTGGCGCACGCCGGGCGACTGCTGGCGCTCGAAGAAGGCCACGGACGATGCGCAGCGCTGACACGATGCATCGATCTGTCCGCGTGCGCGACACTCGTCGCCACGCCGCGCAGCCTGCGCGGGCGGCATCCTTTCCCGCCAGAATACGAACACGACATCGTCGGAGTGGCGGCGTGACCCGTTCTTGGCCGCGCGTGCAGCGAACGTTGCTGACGCTTCTGCTGACCGCCGGCGGCTGCGTGTCGGATTCGCACCGCACGCCGGCCGCGGGCGCTGCAGCGGCTCGTCTCGTTGCGGCGGCGGAGGAGCCCTCCATCTGGATCGAATCGCAAGCCGGTCCAGTGCGCCTGCACATCGCCGACGCGGTCCCTCCGGCCGGTGCGGAGAAACCCGATGAAGCCTGGCTCCTCGCCGCGGTCACGGGCGCCGTATCCGGCCCGTTGGGACTCGTCGCGCCGCCGATGTACGCGAGCGCGTTGGTCGTAGGTGGCGTCA
>DASRZO010000528.1:0-7415 GCA_035686405.1 Pseudomonadales bacterium
CCAAGGAACCCGAACCCTCTCAACAGTCAGCTCGAATCAAAAGGACGGCATCATGCGAACACTCACTCGAGAAGAAGTCGACCAGGTCAGCGGCGGTATCGATTCGATCAACATCGGCGGCATCAGCTTGACGGGAATCGAAGCGGGGCTCGCGTTGCGCAATGCGATGGGCGCGACGGGCGTCGCGTTCGCGGCGGGGTACGGCGTCGGCACGCTGGCCTACAACGCCTACACCGCGGTCAACGGTCAGTCGATCGGCGCCGATCTGTATCAGTTCTCGAACTGACGCGGCGCACGTCGGCGATGACACGCGCGGCTTCGGCATTGCGATGAACGACGAAGTCCCGAAGCCGGTCGCGCGCTTCGTCGGCCATGTCTGCGGCGTGTTCGCCGTAGCCATGGCCGCCGCGTCGGCGTACGGCGCATGGGCGGTCGCACACAAGCTCAGCGTGCCGGGACTGGTCAGCGTGACGATCGGTACGGCGATCGCGGCCTTGTTGTTCCGTTGGGCCGGCGCGCTGACCGGTTATTGGGACACGTCGGGACGATTGTCGGTGCCGGCGTTCGTGTACGTAGGACTGTGCGGGCTCTTCGCAGCCGCGACGCTGTTCGGAATATTCCTGCTGATCGTCGATATGCCGCCGTCGTTCGCAAGGGCGTTCGGCCTGTGGACCGGCGTGTTGTCGAGCGCGACGTTGACGTACGTGTGCTTTCTCGGCAGTCGACGCTTCAAGTGATGGCGCGTTCGGCGGACGTCGAGGATGTGCGTTGCGCGTCAGCCTTCGCCGGCCGCCGGCCGAGCGATGTAGCGCCGCACGGTGTCGATGAGTTCGTTTTCGTTTTCGTACGGCACGCTGCGCAGCACGCGCCAGCGGTTTTCCTTGATCGGCTTCGGCACCATCACCGAAAACACGCCGCGATTCGAAATGAAGATGCCGTGCGCACCGTCGCCGGGGCTGTAGTCGGGCGCGAGGCAGATATCGAACAGCGGTAGGCCGTCTTGGTGCGGTGCGAACTCGAGCGGTTTGACCGGCGGTTCGCCCGGTTCGACGTAGATGCGGCCGAGACGGTCCGCGTAGCCGGCCTTGTCGAGCAATTCCATCAATTCGGAGCGGCGCACCTGCCGCGGGTCGAGTACCGGCGCCTGCGCGACGTTCTCGTCGACGCCGGGCACGAACGCGACGTCCTCGCCGTTGTCGAGCGCCTGAATCGCATCGGCGACCGACGCGAGCTTCGCGACCGCCGCGGGATCGTGGTTGGCGATCGCATCGAGGTCCAGGTGGCCGAGGATGGTCTGTGCGCGCTTTGCGATCTCGATGAGCTCGCTCAGACTGCGATCCTGCATGTCGGGCATGCTCGTCCCTATTGGAAGGTGCCTCAGAACTGAGTCTAGACGAGATCCGTCGACGTGCCGGGCGCCCGAAGGTTCGAGCGATTTCCGTTACAATGCCTCCCGATTCAACGTGTTACGGACGACGATGACGAAGGAAACGGACGCGCCGGTCGAACCAAACGACTTCATTCGGTCGCGCATACGCCACGACCTGTCCACCGGCGCGATCACCGGCGTGGTGACGCGCTTTCCGCCGGAGCCGAACGGCTATCTGCACATCGGCCACGCGAAGAGCATTTGCCTCAACTTCGGCGTCGCACGGGAATTCGGCGGTGCGTGCTATTTGCGCTTCGACGATACGAATCCGCTGAAGGAAGACGAGGAGTACGTCGAGTCGATCCAAGAAGACGTGCATTGGCTCGGCTTCGATTGGGGCGACAAGCTCACGTACGCGAGCGACTACTTCGAGCAGTTGTACGACTTCGCGACGCAGCTGATCCGCGACGGCAAAGCATTCGTCGACGGCTTGTCGGTCGATGCGATTCGCGAGACGCGCGGCACGCTGACCGAACCCGGCAGGAACAGTCCGGATCGCGATCGCCCGATCGCTGAGAACCTCGATTTGTTCGCGCGCATGCGGGCCGGCGATTTCCCGGACGGTGCGTACGTGCTGCGCGCGAAGATCGACATGGCGTCGCCGAACGTGAACATGCGCGATCCGGTGCTGTACCGCATCCGCCACACGAGCCATCAGCGCACCGGCGACACGTGGTGCATCTATCCGACGTACGACTACACGCACTGCATCTGCGACGCGCTCGAAGGCGTGACGCATTCGCTGTGCACGCTCGAGTTCGAAGATCACCGCCCGCTGTACGACTGGGTGCTCGACAACATCAACGTGAACTTCCATCCGCCGCAGATCGAGTTCTCGCGGCTCGGGCTCGAATACACGGTGATGAGCAAGCGGCTGCTGCACACGCTCGTCGCCGACAAGCATGTGGCCGGCTGGGACGACCCGCGCATGCCGACGATCGCCGGGCTGCGCCGCCGCGGCGTCACACCCGCGGCGATCCGCGATTTCTGCGGCCGCATCGGCGTCACGAAGCAGGACAACACGATCGAAGTGAGTCTCCTCGAGTTCTGCATCCGCAAAGACCTCGAAGCGACGGCGCCGCGCGGGATGGCGGTGCTCGACCCGTTGCCGGTACGGATCACGAATTACCGCGACGCGAGCGAAGCGGTGCTGTCGGCCGCGTGGCATCCCCAACGGGCGGACATGGGCGCGCGAACGCTGACGTTCGGGCCGCTCGTGTACATCGAACGCGACGATTTCGCGAAGGTGCCGCCGCCGAAATACAAACGCCTGGTGCCGGGCGGCACGGTGCGGCTGCGCAACGGCTTCATCATTCGGTGCGACGAGGTGGTCGAAGACGCGGCGGGCGGCGTGACGGAACTGCGCTGCTCGTACGTGCCGGAGTCGAAGAGCGGCTCCGACACGAGCGGACTGAAGCCGAAAGGCACGATCCACTGGGTGTCGGCGGGCAACGCGATGCCGGCGGAGTTCCGGTTGTACGAACACCTCTTCAACGATCCGAATCCCGGCAAGGTGGAGTTCGCGCAAGCGCTGAACCCGAAATCGCTGACGGTGCAACGCGGCTACGTCGAGCGGGCGATCGTCGAATCGGATGCGGTGCGGTTCCAGTTCGAGCGCCTCGGGTATTTCTGCAAGGACGCGGCGCATCGCGCCGACAAGCCGGTGTTCAATCGGACCGTCGCGTTGCGCGAAGACGCCGGCAAAGACGTCGCCCACACCGCGGGCAAGGCGGCTGCGCCAGGCACCGCTGCGTCGGTCGGGAAGCGGTAGCGAGGTCCGGCGATGTCGCTGGCGCAGTCGGTCACCGTCATGGAAGTCAGCCCGCGCGACGGGTTGCAGAATGAAGCGACGCCGGTGACGACCGACGACAAGCTGACGCTGATCCATCGCGCACTCGCGGCCGGCTTCACACGCATCGAAGTGACGAGCTTCGTGCATCCGGGCCGTGTACCGCAGATGGCGGACGCGGAGGCGGTGTGCGCCGGACTCCCGCAACGCGCCGACGTCACGTACGCGGCGCTGATCTTGAACCGGCGCGGCTACGACCGCGCGCTCGCGACGGGGCGCATTCAGGAAGTCGGCATGGTCGTGCCGGCGAGCGACACGTTCGGCGAGCGCAATCAAGGCAGCACGGTCGACGACTCGGTCGCCGTCGGTTGCGAGATCCTGCGCGACGCGGCGCGGCGCGGCATTCGCGCGACGGCGACGATCGCGGTCGCGTTCGGCTGCCCGTTCGAAGGCGAGGTCGACGCCGCCCGCGTGGTCGATATCGCGAAGCGCCTCGCCGATGCGGGGCCGGTCGAACTCGCACTCGCCGACACGATCGGCGTCGGCGTACCCGGACAAGTGTTGGACCTCTTCGGCGCCTTAGGGGACTCGTTGGGCGGGATCCCGCTGCGCGCGCATTTCCACAACACCCGCAACACCGGCATCGCGAACGCGTTCGCGGCGCTCACCGTCGGCGTTGCGACGCTGGACGCGAGCATCGGCGGCATCGGCGGCTGTCCGTTCGCGCCGAAGGCGACCGGCAACATCGCGACCGAGGATCTGATCTACATGCTCGACCGCATGAAGATCCGCCACGACGGCGAACTCGCAGCCGTGATCGACACGGCGCACTGGCTCGGCGGCGTGCTCGGCAAGGAACTGCCGGCGATGGTCAGCCGCGCCGGCGGGTTTCCGAGCAGCTCGATTCGATGAACAGTGAGTCGTCGCTGGTCTGGTCGATGTTCTTCGGGGCGATCGGCGTCGGCTTCTTCATGTACGGACGGCGGCAGCGGATGGTGGTGCCGTTCGTGTCCGGTCTCGCGTTGATGGGCGTACCGTATTTCGTCGACAACACCGGCGCGATGGTCGCGCTGTGCATCGCGTTCATGGCGTTGCCGTATTTCGTCCGGCGTTGATCGGCGCCGCGGCGGCGCGGACGTCGTCCGGCACGGTTCCCGTGATCGCCGCGCCGTCGCCCGACAGGTCGCCGCACACGCGCTGAAACGCCGTCGGCGATCGCGTTAGCATGAGCGCCGTTCGATCGAACCCATTCATTTCGGAAGGGACGGTGCAGTCATGGAATCGTGGGCCATCATCGCGATCGTCGCGATCCTCGCGTCGGTCATCGGCGACATCTACAAACGGATGATCTCGTTCAAAACCGAAGTCGGCGGCCGAGTCGAGAAGGAACTCGGCGAGCTGCGCGCGCGAGTCGAATCGTTGGAGGCGACGCTGCAGAAGCGCGACGTCGTCCAGCGACTGAACGCGCTGGAAGCGATCGTCACCGACGGCAAGTTCGAGCTGAAACGGCAAATCGAAGGTCTGCAATGAGGCGCGATGCCGACGCCCTGCGCGGCAACGCGGCGAGCGTGCGGCCGAGCAGCGCGCGACTGCGGAGGCACGCGCGGCGGATCGCGGAGCACGCGCGATGACCGAGCCGACGAATCGCGGACCGCTGGCGGACATTCGTGTCCTCGAGCTGGGGCAACTCATCGCCGGCCCGTTCTGCGGCCAGCTGCTCGGCGACATGGGCGCCGAAGTCATCAAGCTCGAGCCGCCCGGCGTCGGCGATGCGATGCGCGACTGGGGTCGCGGGCTTCCGGTGTGGTGGAGCGTGATCGCGCGCAACAAGAAGAGTGCGACGCTGAACCTGCGCGAGCAGCGCGGCCAACAGCTGCTGCGCGATCTCGTGAAGAAAGCCGACATTCTCATCGAGAACTTCCGGCCCGGCACGATGGAGAAATGGGACTTGAGTTACGACGCGCTGGCGGCGATCAACCCGGGCTTGATCATGGTGCGCGTGTCCGGGTTCGGTCAGACCGGACCGTACGCGGAACGCGCCGGTTACGGTTCGGTCGGCGAAGCGATGGGCGGCATTCGCTACATCGCCGGCGACCCCGATCGGCCGCCGGTACGCACCGGGCTTTCGATCGGCGATTCGCTCGCGGCGACGTTCGCGTGCATGGGCGCGCTCGCGGCGCTCCATCACCGCGCGAACTCCGGGGTCGGTCAAGTCATCGATTCGGCGATCTACGAGGCGGTGCTCGCGATGATGGAGTCGACGATTCCGGAATACAGCGAAGGCGGGCTCGTGCGCGAACGCAGCGGCGCGATCCTGCCGAAGACCGCGCCGTCGAACGTCTATCCGACGAAAAGCGGCGAGATGATCGTGATGGGCGCGAACCAGGATTCGGTCTTCGCGCGGCTGTGCGACGCGATGGAGCGGCCGGAGTTGGCGCGCGACGCGCGGTTCGTCGACCACGTCGCGCGCGGCGAACACCAACACGAGCTCGACGATTTGATCGCGGCGTGGAGCGCGACGCTCGACGCCGGTCCGCTGCTCGCGCGACTCGAACGGTTCGGCGTACCGGCGGGGCGCATTTATCGGGCACCCGACATGCTCGCCGATCCGCATTTCGCGGCGCGCCGCTCGATCGTCGACGTACCCCATCCGACGTTTACGCATCTGAAGATGCAGGACGTGTTTCCGCGCATGTCGGCCACGCAAGGCACGGTACGTTGGCCGGGTCCGCCGCTCGGCGCGCACAACGACGAGGTGTACGGCGGATTGCTTGGGCTCTCGGCGGACGAGCGCGCCGGGCTCGCGCGCGACGGCGTGATCTGACGATGGAGCCGAACGCGATGAGCACCGTGACGCTCGCCGACGTCCGCGCCGCGCACGACCGCATTCGTCCGCACGTGCATTTCACGCCGGTGTTCACGTCGCGCGCCTTGAACGAAATGGTTGGAGCGGAACTGTCGTTCAAGTGCGAGAACTTGCAGCGCGCGGGCTCGTTCAAGCTGCGCGGCGCGTTGAACGCGGTGTTGTCGCTCGACGATGCAACTGCGGCGCGCGGCGTCGCGACGCATTCGTCCGGTAATTTCGGCGCGGCGCTCGCGCTCGCGGCGTCGGTCCGCGGCGTGCCGGCGTACATCGTCGTGCCGGAGAACGCACCGCGCATCAAACGCGCGGCAATCGTCGGCTACGGCGGCATCGTCACCGAATGCGCGTCGAACGTGCCGGCGCGCGAAGCGGCGCTCGACGCGGTGGTTGCGCGCACCGGCGCACATCCGATCCATCCGTACGACGACGCGCGGATCGTCGCGGGCCAGGCGACGGCGACGCTCGAATTGCTCGACCAAGCGCCCACGGTCGAACAGATCTGGGTACCCGTCGGCGGCGGCGGTCTCGTCGGCGGTGCGGCGGTTGCGGCGCGCGGTATCGCGCCGCACGTGCGCGTCGTGGCCGCGGAGCCGCGCAATGCCGACGACGCGTATCGCTCGTTGGCGAGCGGCCGCATTCAGCCGATGCCGAATCCGGCGACGATCGCCGACGGCCTGCGTACGCCGCTCGGCACGATCAACTTCGCGATCCTGTCGACGCACGGCGTCACGGTCGAACTCGCGGCCGAAGCGACGATCGTCCGCGCGATGCGGCTGATGTTCGAGCGGATGAAGCTCGTCGTCGAACCGTCGGGCGCGGTGCCGCTCGCAGCGTTGCTCGAGGCGGAGCCGTCGCACAAGGCGCGGCGCATCGGCGTGATGGTGTCCGGCGGCAACGTCGATCTCGACGCGCTCGGCGACCTCTTCAAAAGCTCGAATTGAGCCGCGCAATCGGCGGACGCACTCGACGCCGATAGCAGCGATTCGCCGTCTCCGTCAAAACCGCGAGTTGACGCCGTCGAGCGGATAGATCGGCCGCCGCACTTTCTTGAACGAGAGTTCCGAATAGTCCGACGTACATACACCGACGCCGGCGCATTCGACGATCGCGCGTGCGAGCTTCTTGAAACCGACGCGATAGTGGATGCGGCTCTTCAGCATCAGGTATTTGCGCTGCGTCGGATCGATGCCGACCGACGTGAAGCAACCGGGATCGAACGGCTCGATGTGGCGCGAGATCACGACGATGTCGACGCTTCCGGTCGACAGCACCGCGGTCGTGCCCATGTTCATCGTCAATCCGCGCGACATCGCGACGGTCGCCGGAAAACGGCC
>DASRZO010000529.1:0-2910 GCA_035686405.1 Pseudomonadales bacterium
CGTCACCATGACGAAAATGTTGTCGACGCTGAGCGACTGCTCGACGATGTAGCCGGTCAAGTATTTCGCGACCGCCATACTGCCGTCGTTGACGAAGCCGTCGACTTCGTCGACCTCGATGCCGAGGCCGAACCACTTCAGTTCATACGCGAGATAGACGAAGACTGCAAAACCGAGGCCGAGCGACATCCACAACGCGGAACGCACGAGCGCTTCGCGCATCGCGATGACGTGTGGGCGCCGTTGGAACACGCCGAGATCGAGCGCCAAACAGAACAACACGAAGGCGACGAATCCGATCCACGCCCAAGCCAAACTTCACCTCGCACGACACGCAACTATCCAAACCGTGTTGCCACGGTGCCTGTCCCCTCTCTCGGTTTGAGTCGATGGGTCGCTCGTCCGGCGCCGGTCCGATGTACCTCGAACGCGCCGCTCGCCGATCAGTCGGGCAGCCCGAGCACCCGTTTCGCAATGATGTTGAGTTGTACTTCTGCAGTCCCGCCGGCGATCGTCGCCGACTTCTGCCGCAACCACGTGCGCGTCGCCGACAATTCCTCGTCGTCGAACGCTTCTCCTTCCCACCCGATCCCCTTGAAACCCATCGCCGCGATCTGCAATTCGGTTCGTTCTTTCGCGAGCAGCGCACCCGACAGCTTCACCGCCGACGACGCGAAGCCCGGCGCCCGTGCACGCGTCTCTTCGATCACGCGGCGCTGCGTCAGCCGATACGCATGTTGGTTCATTTCGTGGCGCGTCAGCGCCGCACGTTGATCCGCGTCCGCGATGCGGCCGCCGACCTCGCCGGTGTAGCGCCTGACGATGTCAGGCAGGGGCGCTTCGAACACCCGGCCTTGCGTGCCGGAGATGTTGATGCCGGCGTGCGTCGAGCGCTCGTACTGCAAGAGGCGCTTGCCGACGGTCCAACCTTCGTTCAGCGGCCCAATGATGTCGTCGCGCCGCGCGACTGCGTTCTCGAACAACGTTTCGTTGAACGGCGAGCTACCGCTGATCAGGCGAATCGGCCGCACCTGTACGCCGGCCTGACGCATGTCGATCAGGATCAAACTGATGCCGTTGTGCTTCGGTGCATTCGGGTCGGTGCGGACGAGCGCGAAGATATAGTCGGACTCCATCGCGTCCGACGTCCACGTCTTGCGGCCGTTGATCAAGTAGCGGTCGCCGTCGAGCACCGCGCGCGTCGACAAGTTCGCCAGGTCCGAGCCGGCGCCGGGCTCGGAGTAGCCCATACACCAGCCGCCTTCGCCGCGCGCGATACCGGGCAGCCAGCGGGCCTTCTGTTCGGCGGTGCCGAAGTCGAGGATCGTCGGGCCGATGTAGTTCACGCCGCGGCCGGTCAGCGGCGAACGCGCGTCGATGCGGCGCAGTTCTTCGAGCAACACGAGGTATTGCGCCGGCGTCAGTTCGGCACCGCCGTATTCGCGCGGCCACGTCGGTACGGTCCAACCGCGCGACGCCATGCGTTCGAGCCACAGCTTCGCGTCCGGTTCGAGTTCGACCTTCGACGATCCCCATGGAATTTGCCCGGGACCGCGCGCGCCCGCTGGACAGTTGTCGCGCAACCACGCGCGCGTTTCGGCTCGAAAATCCCGCAGTTCGTCCATCGTCACTCCGCTGCGCCGATTCCCGCGCCCGTGCGCGGCCGGCCGAAACCGTTGGTGATGTCGCGGCGGCCGGTCATCGGGTCGCCATCAGTCGTCGCCGCGTGCATGCGCCGCGCATCCAAATGTCCGAATGCCCGGCATGGGCGGATCATCTGGTATTGCATGGCCGACTGCAAACCGACTCAGACGCGGCCGGCTGCACGCAAAACCGCCAGCGCCCGCACGGTGATCCACTCGTTCATCGCACCGCGCGCAGCGTTCCAATCGACCGAATCGGTGCCATGCTTCGGCGTCGCGGAACGCGAATAAAACCGCGCGTCGGCCGTCCAACCGCCGCCGTTGCGCTGTTTGCGCTCGAGCACGTCGAGCGCGTCGCTGCAACGCGGGTCGCCGATGCAGCCGAGCTCCGCCATCGCGCCGAGTCCCGCGAGCACGTCGTAGTGCCAGTACACCGGATGGTGCAGATCGACGAAAACGGCGCTGATCGTCGCCCCATCGCTGCGGCGTTTGAACAGGCGTCGCGATAGGAACACCTCCGCCGCTTCGAGCGCCGCGCGTCGGGTGGATTCGTCCTTGCGTTCCTGCGCGAACACGCCGAGGCCGCGCATCGGCAGCAGCGTTTCCATGAACGACGACGTATCCGCCGCCGGGTTCTTGTCGCAGTTCCAACCGCCGTCCGGCCATTGCCAATGGCGTAAGCGCTCGACCAGACGGTCGGCGGCAGCGTCGAGCAAGCCCAAGCGCGCAGCCGACAACAACGCATTGCCTTGCTGCGACGCGCAGCGCCGATGGCGCCCCTGCATGACCGGCACGCCGACGCCTCGGTATGCCTGTTGTCGGCTGGCCGCCGTGAACTCCCGGTAGAACTCGTCGCGCAGCCAGAATTCGTAGACCTGATCGCGCAACGGCAATAGCGCTTCGTCGCCGCGCGGATAGCCGACATCGGCCAACGCCGCGAACACCCAATGTGCGCCGTGCCACTTATCGTAGACGTCGCGGCGCGTCCGAATGCGACCGTCGGCATCGCGGTGCGCGAGCAGTGTGCGCACGATCGGACCGTCGCGGATCTCGTCCTGCAATCGCTGCATCGCCTTCGACCCCGGATCTTCGCCCAGTACGTCGACGTGCAGCTTCCAACGAATCGAGGTGTTGTCCGATTGCCGCAGCCGATTGACGAGATCTTCGTACATGCGCCGGATTGTTCGCCCGCAGCGCCGAGCCGGTCAATGAACACCGTGCCTTTCTGCACCCATGCCGACCCTGCTACGCTCGTCGGCGGGGGCAA
>DASRZO010000530.1:0-4969 GCA_035686405.1 Pseudomonadales bacterium
CCTGCTCCTCGATCGCCGGAGCGCGACCACCTCGACAGCCGCCACACGCGACCGAGCCATCACCATCACCAGCCAGGGCGCAGCGACTCAGGCGAGCGAACCGCCGTCGACGACCAACACGGCGCCGTTGCAGTAGGTCCCTTCGGCCGCGAGGTAGAAGATCGCCGATGCGATTTCTTCCGGCCGGCCGGGGCGACCGAGCGGCGACACTTGGTACTTCTGCGCGGGGTCGTTGAACGGATTCAAGTTCGAACCGAGCACCGGCGTCACCATGTCGGTGTCGACGAAGCCGGGTGCGACGACGTTGCAGCGGATGTTCTGCGGGCCGTACGCGCGCGCCATCGAGCGGGTCATGTTGATGACACCGGCCTTCGCGGTCGCGTACGCGTGCGCGTCGTTCATGCCGCGCAGGCCGCCGCCGCTCGACACGTTGACGATGCTGCCGCCGCCGCGCTTCTGGAACAGCGGCAACGCGCCGTGGCACAGAAAATAGACCGAATCCAAATTGATCCGGAGCACCTCGCGCCAGAGGTCCGGCGGCGTTTCGCCGAGCACCGCCATCGAGCCCGGTCGCTCGACCCCGAAGCTCCAGCCGACGCCGGCGTTGTTGACCAGCACGCTGAAGTCGCCGCCCTTGCTCGCGCAATCGAGCACGCGTTGCGCGCCGCTCTCGGTGCCGATATCGGCCGCGACCGGCACGATCGCGCCGGGCAGCGCGGCGCCGGCGGCCGCGGTCTCTTCGAGTTTCTCGACGCGCCTGCCGTTCGCGATCACGGTGGCACCGGCCGCGGCGAAGCGCAGCGCGGTCGCGCGGCCGATGCCGGTCCCGGCGCCGGTCACGACGACGACTTGTTTCGTCAGGTCCATGCGATCTCCCCAGTCACCTAGGCATGCGATCTTACTCGCCGGCGATCGCGCGGCAGAAGCGATTGGTGTAACGCGTTCTAACTTGCTGTTCCCTTCCGGCCCCGATTGATGCAACCATTCGCCCTCGAATTTCTCGAGCGAGGGGTGCTGCAACATGATGACGGCCGACCAATATCGCGCGTCGCTGAACGACGGTCGCGAAACGTTCTTCGGCGGCGAGCAAGTGTTCGATCTACCGGGGCATCCGATTCTCGGTATCACCGTCGAGTCGGCCGCGAAGGGTTACGCGCGGTTCTACGATCCGACACCCGGGGCGGTCGGCGCGTTCATGAAGGTGCCGGGCTCCGCCGCGGAATTGCGCGAGCAAGTCGAGTTGCACGAGTCGGTCGATCTGCTGACGCACGTGACGTACGCGTCGATCATGACGCTGCTGACCGCCGCCGATCGGATCGAAGCCACCTTGCCGGAAAACGCGGCGCGCATTCGCGCGTACGTGAAGGACGCGCAAGCACGCGACGTGCGGATCGTCCAATGCATCACCGACGCAAAGGGCGACCGCAGCCGTCGGCCGGGTCTACAAGACGATCCGGATGCATACGTGCGCGTCGTCAAACGCACGCCGGACGGCATCGTGATCCGCGGCGCGAAGCTGCACATCTCGGCCGCGTCGATGGCGCACGAGCTGATGACGATTCCGACGAAATCGATGAAGGCCGACGAGGGCCAGTACTCCGTCGCGTGCATGGTTCCGGTCAACGCGAAGGGCGTGAAGATCGTCAACACGACGTACGCACCGCGCCACGAAGACAAGCGCGACTTCCCGATGTCGGGCCGTCACCACACGCCGGAAGGTTTCGTGATTTTCGACGACGTGTTCGTGCCGAACGAGCGCGTCTTCCTCGCCGGCGAACATCCGCAATTCGCCGGCGTGTTCGCGCACTCGCTCGGGCTGTGGGAGCGCCTCGGCGGACTCGCCGGCATGGCGCGTCAGTACGACGTGCTGGTCGGCTTCGCGCAACTGATCTCCGAGTCGAACGGCCTCGAGAAAGTCGCGCACATCAAGGAGAAGATCTCCGAGATGATGATCAACGCGACGCTGATCCGCGCGAGCCTCGAAGCGGCGCTGTCGCACTGCAGCGTCACGTCGGACGGCGCGGCGTTTCCGAACGAGCTCTACACCAACGTCGGCAAGTACCACGGCGCCGCCAACTATTCGTTGATGGTGCGGCATCTGCACGACATCGCCGGCGGCAGCGTGCTGACGGCGCCCGGCATGGCCGATCTCGAGAACGAAAAGACCGGTCATCTGATCCGCAAATACATGGGCACGATGCAGTCGGTCGACGGCATCTACCGCTCGAAGCTCTTCCACGCGATCCGTGATTACACCGCCGACTCGCTCGGCGGCTGGTACGCGGTGACGAACATCCAGGCCGGCGGCGGGCTGTACGCGCAGCGCATCGTGTCGCGGCTGCATTACGACCTCGACCACGCCAAACGCCTGGCACTCGAGACCGCCAACATGGCGGAGTACCTCGAAGGCCCCGCCGAGAGCCAGGCGAACGCGGCCGGCTAGATCCGTCTGTAAAAGGACCCGTTAGAGCCGCAGCATGTCGAACGGGCCCGTGCCGTTCGGCAGCGCGGGACGGGCGGTGAGTTCGTCGATCGGCTCGCCGGCGACGTAGCGCTCCAACAACGCGTCCGGGTCGAAGATCACGCCGATCGGATTCGCCGCGAACGCCGGGCTGCGCATCCAACGATCGACGGACTCGGCCGTCGGCAGATTGTCGACCTGCAATTCGACGCGGCTGCCGTCCGGATCCTTGTAATACATCGACGTCGTCGGCCCGTGATTGACGCACCAATAC
Organism: Pseudomonadales bacterium; assembly: GCA_035686405.1. Lineage (GTDB taxonomy): Bacteria > Pseudomonadota > Gammaproteobacteria > Pseudomonadales > Azotimanducaceae > DATJGR01. Next base: position 2,736 of record DASRZO010000530.1, read on the forward strand.
GGCACGACGCCGAGCGCTTTCAGCCGTACATACGTGTTCAGCAGATCGCCGAGGTCGGCGTGCGTGAACGCGATGTGGTCGGTGCCGGCCGCGTTGTCGGCCTGCTCGACGAGGTTGGGCAACCGCGCGATCGCGATGCGGTGATGCTCTTGGTCGTACGTCAAGAACGCGAGCATGCCGTTCGAGTGCACGACCTTCGCGCCGAGTACGGTGCAATACCAATCGACCAATTCGTCGAAGCGGTTCGTGCGGCGCACGACATGCGCGAGTTGCACGGGCGCGATCGGCCCGCGGGTTTGGTCGAGGCGCGCACGGCGCGCGGCGACGTCTCGGCGTTCTGCAATCGCGGTCATCGTCATTCTCCGGTGGATGAAGTGTCGTTCGTGACGTCGCTCCAAAAGGAATCGACGAGTTCGGCGGCGGCGGCCGCCGTCGCGGCGGTGCCGTAGACGTAGTGATCCGGCCGCACCAGCGCGGCGATCGCGCCGTGTTCGCGCAACCAAGTGCGCACGCTCGGACCGGCGAATTCGTTCACGGCGACCCCGCCCGGGTCGGACTCACCGCGTGCGGCGCCTTCGGGAGCCCGTGCGGCGCCGCCGATCGCGACGCGCGTGACGCGGCGATCGACCGGCACAGACGCGCATTCGGCCGCCGCGTGGATCAAGCGCGCGCCGGTACCAACGATCTCGTCGAGGCGCAGCGATCCATCGTTGCCGTGCACGTGCGGCTGCGGGAACAGCTCGCCGGCGCCGGCCGATTCCGGCTGCAATAGGCCGTGCGCGAGGCGCGCCGCCTGGCCGCCTTGCCCCGCCAGCGGATTGCCGCCGGCGCGCCGCGTCGCGAGCAAGAACGCATCGCGTTCCGCCGCGCGCTGCGGGTCCCGTTCGCACACCACGCGGCCGAGCGCGACCGACGTTTCGACGACGTGGCGCACGTGCGGCGCGCGTTCGGCTTCGTAGCTATCCAGCAACGCGCTCGGTGCCAGACCACCGAGCACGTAGTCGAGTTTCCACGCGAGATTTGCCGCGTCGCGAATACCGGAACACATCCCCTGCCCCATGAACGGCGGCATCTGATGCGCGGCGTCGCCGGCGAGCAGCGTGCGGCCGACGCGCCATCGGCGCGCGATCAGCGCGTGGAAGCGGTACACCGCGACACGTACGAGTTCGAGCGCCGCTTCGCCGCCCCACGGCGCCAGCAGCCGCCACACCGATTCCGGCGTCGCGATCGATTCCCGCGTCTCACCGGGCAGCAGCATGAATTCCCAACGCCGCCGGCCCGGGCCCGCCGGCACGCATGTCGTCGGCCGCGCCGGGTCGCAGTATTGATACGCGGTCGCCGGGTCGAGACCGATGTCGCGCTTCGGTTTGGTGTCGATGACGACCCACGGTTCGTCGAAACCGAGATCGTCCATCGCGACACCGAGCTTGTCGCGCACGAAGCTCGACGCACCGTCGCAGCCGACCACGAATCGCGCGCGCACGGTTTCCGCTCGGCCGGCGCGGCGCACGGTCAGTTCGACGTCTTGGTCGGTCTGGGCGAGATCGATGCACTCGGCGCCGTACCACGCGGTGACGCCAACGACTTCACCGAGGCGATCGCGGAGAATCTGCTCGAGCTCCGGCTGCACGAACATGTAGCTCGCTTCCCAACCGGAACGCGCGCTGCCGGGCTCCGTGACGAGGTGGACCAGCAATTCGCCGGCCGCGTTCTCGAATCGGTATTCGGCGGCCGGATTCATCGTCGGCAGCAGCCGCTCCATCACGCCGATTTCTTGCAGCACACGTGCGATCTCGTGATCGAAATGCACTGCGCGCGGCAGCGGATACACGCGCTCGTCGCGCTCGACGACGAGCACGCGCCGGCCGCGCTGCCCGAGCAGGGTAGCGAGCACCGCGCCCGTCGGACCGGCGCCGACGACGACACAATCGAACTCCGCCGCTGCGTTCACCCGAGCACCGTCTCGGTCGCACCCGCCGCGGCGACGTTCTCGATCGCGCCGATGCGATCGATCTCGACGCGCACCCGGTCGCCGGCGCGCAGGAATTGGGGCGGCTTCATCGCGCCGCCGACGCCGGCCGGCGTGCCGGTGAAGATCACGTCACCCGGATCGAGCGTGAACGCGCTCGACAATACGTGCACTTACGCGAAGCAATCGAAGATCAGATGCGTGGTATTCGAACTCTGGCGCAACTCGCCGTTGACGAACGTGCGGAGCCCGAGCGTGTGCGGGT
>DASRZO010000531.1:0-3898 GCA_035686405.1 Pseudomonadales bacterium
ACGGCGTGCGGTTGCTGTCGGCCGATCACATCGTGCGGATGCGCGAGATTTCGGTCGCGACGCTCGAAGACGCGACGCTGCTCTTGCCGACGCGCTTCGGCCTCGGCTTCATGCGCTCGATGGACAACCGCCATCGACCGACGGGACACATGGAGACGATGCTGCTCGGCGCCGGCGCGTTCGGTCACGCGGGCGCGGGCGGCAGCGTCGGCTTCGCAGATCCGTCAGAGGCGCTCGCGTTCGGCTACTCGATGAATCGGATGGGCGCCGGCATTCTGCTCAACGAGCGCGGGCAGGCGCTCGTCGACGCCACGTACAAAGCGCTCGGCTATCGCACGAACGCGCCGGGCGTGTGGATTCGTTAGGACGGTCCGCCGCCGCGTTCGCGCAAACGCCGCATGAACGCCGGTTCGCGCGACTCGGCAGTAGCGCCGGGTTCCGGAATGGGTGGCGGCGGATACACCCCGGCGACGCGCGCAATCAAGATCGCGAGAAAGAGCGCACCGGTCAGTTGCTCGAGCACGCACAGCGCGCGCGCTTGCCGCAGCATCGGCACGATGTCGCCGTAGCCGGTGCTCGTCAGTGTCGTGACACTGAAGTAGAGCAGGTCCGAGAACTCCGGCGTCTTCACGGTGCCGCCGATCGAGAACGAGCCCGGCGCGATGCGCTCGACGATCGCGTAGCCGAACGCCCACAGTGCGCCGAGCATCAGATAGCCCGACGCCGCGCCCCATAGTTTGTCCGCGGTGATCACGTCGCGTTGGAAGACATACCGCATCAAAAAGCCGATCGTCACGGCGTAGAGCGCTGCATTGCAGGCCCACCCGTACACCAATTGCGAGGCATCGTCGGAAATGAATGCGTGCAACTGGAACAACACCGCGGGTATGGCCAGCAGCGTCGCCATGATGAACGACCAGCGCGAACGGCCGATTGCCGCCACTGCCGAGATGTCGAGCAGCAGATTCACCGCGTTCAACAAAGCCCGGCCGCGCGGCGTCGGGTCGAAGAGGAGCGCCGTCGTCAGCAATACCAGCAAGCCGATGAAGAGATAGAAGCAGCGTTGGAAGAAGACTTGCCCCAATGCCTCGCGCGCGCGGTCGATCGTCGCCATTCGTTGGGCTCTCCTAAAGGCTCAGCCACAGGCGCAGCAAATGCCGCTTGCGCTCGCCGTCGGTATACGCGGTGCGCGCGTGAACGATCGTGTGGTTCGACAGCAGTTGGATGTCGCCCGGCTCGAAGCGCATGTCGAGGCGGATGTCCGGCCGTTCGGCGATCCCTTCGTACGCGTCGAACAGCGCCTGTTCCTCGGGTTCCAACGCGCCGACGTGGCGCACGACGGAGCGAAAGTAGTCGGAGTGATAGAAGGTGCGCAGCCGCACGCCGTCGAAGCATGCCGGTTGGAGCAGCGCGTAGGGCGACTGTCCGGGCTTCTCTTCGTTGCGCCGATCGTGGCGCACCGTTTCGAACAGGCGGGCGGCCAAGCGCGGATCCTGCTGCCACAGCTCGTTGAAGATCGTCACCGAGCTCGCGATGCGACTCAATCCGCCCGTTGGCGAGTTCGCCAGGCACAACAGCCCCACGACGTCGGCACCGTCGCAGTGATAGTTGATGTTGCTCGCGGTGCGATACAGCCGCACCAGCGGATCGGCGGCGGCGTCGCCCGTATCGGTCACGTGGCCGAGCAGGTCGCCTTGCGGATTCTGCAACCCCGGCGTGCCGAGATGTTGGCCGAACGCCCAGAAGAATCGCTCCGCGTCGCGCTGCGACCAGCGCGCGACCGGCACGCCCGTGATCACGACGAAACCGAGTCCGTCGCGCAGTTCCTCGCGCCAGGCCGCGATGCGGCCCGCGAGACGCGGCAGCGGCAAGTCGTCGGCGGTGAGTTCGATGGTCGCCTTGCCGGTCGCATTGGCGTAGGCGAGTCCGGCGTCGAGCTCTGCGACGTCCGCGTCCGACAGCCGTTGGCGAAACTCGCCCCGGGCACGCACCTCGGCGCCGGTCCAAGCCGCCGCGAGCGCGAGCGGACCGTGCGGCAAGCCGACGTGCGCGCGACCGGTGAAGAACCGGACCGCTTGTTCTTGGTTCGAGTGATGCGCCATGGGATGTCTAGATCGCTCGCGACGAACGATACGCTACAACGCGAACGGCTCGAAATCCCGCGGCGTGCGCTCGGCCGGAGTGTGCCGTGGACGCGCCCTGCGCGTGCGAGCCGAAGTCTCCGCCGCGACGGCGCCGGGTCGGACGCGGGTGATCGAAATGGCAGTCGTCGCGGGTTACGCTTTCGCGTCGATCGGCCGAATCGGCTGCGTCGTGCGGGTACCACGGCCGCGACGCGGCCCCGACCCAGGGGAGCAACGGTGAAGTTCGGAATCTTCTTCGAGTTGTCGACGCCGCGGCCGTTCGCGGCCGGTAGCGAATGGGCCGTCTATCACAACGCGCTCGAGCAGTGTCGACTCGCCGATGCGCTCGGCTTCGATCACGTGTGGGCGGTCGAACATCATTTCCTCGAAGAGTATTCGCACTGTTCCGCGCCGGAGGTCTTTCTCACCGCGGTCGCGGCGCAAACGCAACGCATCCGCGTCGGCCACGGTGCGGTCGTGTGCGTGCCCGAAATGAATCATCCGATCCGCGTCGCCGAACGCGCCGCGGCGCTCGACATCGTCTCGAACGGGCGGCTCGAGTTCGGCACCGCGCGCTCGTCGACGTGGACCGAACTCGGCGGCTTCGAAGTGAACCCCGACGAGACGAAGAAGACGTGGGACGAATTCGTCCGAGTGCTGCCGCAGATGTGGACGCGCACGGAATTCGAATGGCGCGGCCACGCGTTCTCGATGCCGTCGCGCAACGTATTGCCGAAGCCGTACCAGCAACCGCATCCGCCGATGTGGGTGACGGTGACGACGCCGGGTACCGAACTCGACGCCGCGGACCGCGGCCTCGGTTGCCTCGGCGTATCGGCGGCCGGTTACGAAGAACAGGAGCGGCGCACGCGCGAGTACCACCGCTGCATACAGCTGTGCGATCCCGTCGGCGGCTTCGTCAACGACCAAGTGCATACGATGAATTTCCTGTACTGCCACGAGGACTACCGCGAGGCGCGCCGCGTCGGGGTGCCGATGGTGACCGCGTTCAACATCGCGAACGCACATCTGTTTTGGACCCGCGAAGCGTTTCCGACGCGCGCGTATCAAACGCTCGGCAACGTCGGCGCCGCGATGAAGGCGAAGAAGGCCCCGGCCGATGATCCGAGCGCGGCGAAGGGGTTGCCCGAGGGCGTCGGCGTCGGCGACCCGGACCACCTCGTGCGCACGATCAAGCGCTGGGAGTCGATCGGCGTCACGGGCATCAACTTCTTGCTGAACGCGATGGAGATGGTGCCGCAAGAAGCGGTGCTCGAGAGCCTGAAGCTCTTCGCGCGCGAAGTGATGCCGCAGTTTCGTACCGGTGACGCGCGCACGCCGGTGTATACGCCTGCGACCGTGCCGCACGAACGCGCTAACGCTTCCGTCACGGCGAGCGCGCGCTGATGCTGGTCGGCACGGCGAGCGTCGAACGGCTGTTGCAATCGCAAGCGACCGCGACGATCGCGGCGTTCGGCGCCGAGCCGATCCGCTGCGACGACGTCGCGTGCCTGCAGATGACCGCCGAAATGCGCAATCGGGCTCGCGAAGCGATTCTGCCCGCGAGCCTGCATCCGACCGTGCCGGCGGCACTGTCGCTGCAGGTGTGGTCGGTCGGCGCGAGCCCGTGGGGGCCGTTTCGGATGGCGATCGCACGTGCGGCGTGCCGCAGCGGCGTGCGCGCGCGCGGTTTCACGCTCGCGACGTTCGCTTCGAGTGCGACCGCGTGCGCTGCGCTGCGCGATCGCTTGGGCTTCCCGGCGCGCGAAGCGACC
>DASRZO010000532.1:0-9403 GCA_035686405.1 Pseudomonadales bacterium
GGATCGCGCAGCGTCAGTGCGCGTTCGACGTTCTCGGCGAGCAAATAGTGGCGATTGGCGCGGATGTGGTCGAGCAGCGGTGCGTGTCGAGCCGCGATCGGATCGCGCGCGAGCGCGGCGGCATAGGTCGCGTCGTCGATGGCGACCAACTCGTGATCGAAGAACGTCAGGTAGTCGGCGCTTGCCCGGCTCCATGCCTCCTGCACCGAACCGAGCCGCTGTTGGATCTTCTGGTTGCCGGCGTCGGTGCTGCGGCGCAGGAACAAATAGATCATCAATTTGTCGGCGCGCGATTGGATTTCGGCTTGCGCCGCGAGCGCGGCGCCGAGCGTCGCCGCGAGCTTGCCGGCGTGATCGGCGTGAAAACGCTGTGCGAGCGCGATCAGTTGTTCGAGGTCGGCGTCGATACGCGGATCGTCGACGTCGGTATAGAGATCGGACAAATCCCAATGGACCGACTCGGCGCCTGTCGCGATGTTCTGCTGCTGCACGTGCGTTCCTTCCTTTGAATGGCGGCGGGTTCGAATGCCGGCGAAGAAACGAACGATGTCAGATTTGGGTTTGTCTCGACAATGACCGCGACAAATTCGCCGGTCCTGCCACGGCGACGACGACGATCGCGGCGGCGACGTCGAGTGCCGTCTGGAACAGCAACGTGGTCACGTTGCTGCCGACGACGCCGCATACCAGGCCCAGCCGACGCGCCAGATCAGAAAGCGCTTCAGCAGCGTCACGACGGCACAGCGGCCGCCGGTGAGCCACGTCATCGCAACGGCGGCGATGACGAAGCCCCAACCCAGAAACAGGTAGACGACGAACGGCGGTTGCAGCGGCAGCTGACCGGAATGTGCGAGGTCGATCGGCCAGGTCAGCAGGAACATCGCAGCGATGCCGAGCGACAGGGCGCGACGCCGCACGAACGTCGGCGGCGCGGTGGTAATGGAATCGGACATGGCGGGCTCCAAGTGGAGATCGGAACGGACGGCCGCGCCGGTGCAGCTCGATGCGCGGACAGTGTCGGGCGGTTAGACGATGGCGTGGCGCGGAAGGTTGAGCGACGTCGATTTCTGCCGGTGCGCGGAAGGTCGAGTGACGTCGATCTCTGCCGGTCGGCGCGGCCATGAAAAGACATGACGAACTGCTTCGAAGAACCCGCTCGGGCGGGCAGGATCGAGGAAGGTCTGGCGTTCGCGCCTCGTAAACAAGTTTACAAAACAAACTAGTTCGGAGATGATTCGTCGCCCCTGAGCTTCAAACGGCAGCGCGATCATGACCGACAACCTGCACCCGACCGCCGCAACAGCGGTTTCCGAGCCTTCGCAGAGCGAGCGCTTACATGCGCTCGACGCCGTGCGCGGCTTCGCTCTGATCCTCGGCATCGTGTTTCATTCGACGATGTCGTTCCTAGCCTCGCCGCACCCGATGTGGCTCGTGATGGACAAGAGTCCGAGCACGACGTTGTCGGTGCTGTTCTTCGCCCTGCACATCTTCCGCATGGCGACCTTCTTCCTGATCGCCGGATTCTTCGCCCACCTGATGTACCACCGGCGGGGCGAACGCGGGTTCATCCGCGATCGCCTGCGCCGGATCGGCTTGCCGCTCGTCGTGGCGTGGCCGTTCTCGATCGCGTCGCTGATCGCATGCGCCGTGTGGGGCGCTTGGGTGATGACCGGCAAGATCCCCGACGCGCCGCCGCCCGACCCGAACGCGCCGCCGCTCGCGTTCCCGCTGACGCATCTATGGTTTCTGTACGTGCTGATCTGGTTCTACGCGCTCGCGCTCGTGGTGCGGCGGTTGCTCGAACGTATCGACGCCGACGGCGGTATTCGCGTGCGCCTCGACCGCCTCGTTGGGGCTCTGATGAGATCGCCGTTCGGCGTGTTCGCGTTGGCCGTGCCGACGTGGCTCGGGCTGATCGCGGTGCCGGCCTGGCGGCCGTGGTTCGGCATCCCGACGCCGGATGATTCGTTGCTGCCGAACATCGGCGCGTTCGCGGCATTCAGCACTGCGTTCGCATTCGGCTGGCTGCTGCATCGGCAAACGCAGTTGCTCGATGTATTGCAGCGCCGGTGGCCGTTGCACATCGCGCTCGCGCTCGCGGCGACCGCCGGTTGCTTCGCGCGCCTCGGACTCACGCCGAACGTCGATCTCGCGCCGCACGATCTCGCGACGTGCGGTTACGCGGCGATGTATGCGCTCGCGACGTGGACTTGGACGTTCGGGCTGATCGGGCTCGCACTGCGGTATCTGGCGAATTACAGCGCGGCGCGCCGCTACATCGCCGACGCCTCGTATTGGATGTATCTGATCCATTTGGCCATCGTGATCCCGCTGCAAATCCTCGTGTCGCAATACGCTTGGCCGTGGCCGATCAAGTACGCGTTGATCCTCGGCATCGCGTTCCCGATCATGTTGGTCAGCTATCAATATTGCGTGCGCAACACGTTCATCGGCGCGGTCTTGAACGGGCGACGTTACCCGCCGCCGCCGAAGAACGTCGATACTCGGCGCGGCGCGCGATTGGAGGGGACCGTATGAATGCAGAACAAGGCCGCGTCGGCGACGACCTCGCGTTCTTGCGCGCACTCGCCGAAGGCGGCGGTGAACACCAACGTGCGACCGGCGCCGCGCTCGTGTCTGGCGGGCTGCTGTACGGTGCGCAGTGTTTCATCTTCGGCGCGCAGGCCTCCGGCTGGGTGCAACTCAGCGAACTGACGCAGACGGTGATCTCGATCGGTGTCACCGTGGTGTTTCTCGCGTCGCTCGTCTGGATCAGCCGCGGGAATCGGAGTGCGCCGACCGGCGGCATCGTCGCGCGTGCGTTGAATGCGGTATTTGCGTCTGCGGGCATGGCAACGCTGTCGCTGCTGGCGGCGTTCGCCAGCGTCGCGATTCGGGAGAAGAGCCTGACGATTTGGCTTTTGTATCCGTGCGCGGTGTTCGCGATGCAGGGCGCGGCATGGACGGCTGCGTGGATGTTGCGGCGCCGCGCGTGGATCGGCGCCGTAGCGCTCGGTTGGCTGGTGAGTGCGGTGGTGCTCGCACTGTCGATCGGCACGCCGCTCTTTCCGTTCGTTGCCGGATTTGCGTTGGTCGTGTTCATGGCGGTACCCGGCCGCGTGATGATGCAGCGCTCGGCGAATTAGGCGGGAATCGTCGCGGATGGACGCGTTCGACATCGGCTCGATCGACGACGTCATTCACGGCCGCCTACGGCTCGGCGTGATGGCGTATCTCGCGAGCGCCGAAGTCGCCGACTTCAACGAGCTGAAGTCCGTGCTGCAAGCGACGCAGGGAAACTTGTCCGTGCACCTGCGCAAGCTCGAAGAAGCGGGCTACGTCGAGATCGAGAAAGGCTTTCGGGAACGCAAGCCGTTGACGCGCGTACGGTTGACGGAGAAAGGCCGCGCCGCGTTCAAGACCTATCTCGACGCCATCGGAAAGTTGATCGGGAACTGAGGCGCCGCCGCCTCCGCGCCCGACGTCGCGCGTGGTGCCAACGCCGCCGTCAAGCCGCGTTCGAGGAATGGACGCTGCAGGCCGCGGTCGCCGAAGTCCCGATGCGCCGTTCGCGCGCGCGAGCGTTTCGAACGATGCGTGCTACAACACCGCGACCGTCGACCCGCCGCCGCTCAGGCGAATATCCGAGTATTCGCACACCCCGGAGCCACGCTGAAAGATGCTGACGGCGATGAGCCAGACTCGAACGACGTCGCCGGGATGCGCGCCGAAATAGCGCAGTGCGTCGTCGTGCAAGTTGCGGCGTTCGTCGAGCCAATCGCCCAGCCCGTTCGCTCCGGATCGCACGACGACGTGATATTCGCGATGTTTCCAATTCGGCAGCGGGCACCAGAAGTGCGTGCCGACCGGCAGCGATCTGCTCCAGTAGTACGTGAGGTCGAGGCCGTTTGCGAACTCGACCGCGATGCTCAAATAGTCGTGGCTCGCGCCGCTGTCTTCGCGCATCACCCCAGGCAGCGCGTCGACGCGCCAACGCCAAGCGACCTCGGTGTCGGGCCGCAACGGGAATGCGACGTCGCGCTGCAGGATGCCGACGTCGCGATGCGTCTCGCAACAGAGCGTCGGCGCGCCCGACGGATGGGTCGAGGGGCGGAAGATCTCGCTGTCGCCGAGATGCCACAGATAGTGCCAACCGGATGGCGCCGGCGGCCCGCGGCGCAACCGTTCGAGTTCGCTCGACGCGGCGCCGTACGGATCGCCGGCGGCGACGAGCGCGGCGAGACCTTCCGGCGCCGAACCGCGCCAGCGGATCGCGAGGATGCGCATGTCGCCGCTGACCGTTCGGTATACGGCGTCGTCCTGCAGCCGCGCGCCCGTCGTGTCCTTCCAGTCGTTCGGGAAATAGTTGCCGACGTACAGCCGCCCGGACATTTCTGCGGTCAACGTGTGGGTATCGCGGCTCGACGACCGAATCGGTCCGCGTTCGCCGATGCGCGCCCACAGCTGCGTCTTCGGGCCCACCCAGATGTCGAGCGGTCGCGACGCATATGTGCGGCCGGCGGCGAAGAGGCTGACCGACTCGCCGCGGCCGACCGCGATGCCGGTGTCGCGCCACGGTGGCTCGTTCGCCGGGAGTCGGATCCAGACCGACTCGGCGATCGCGTCCGAACAGCGCGACAGCGTGCCGGACCACGCGCGTTCGAAGGCATCGAGATCCGGCGCCGGTTCGAGCTCACCGCGCAGTTGGCGGCCGAATGCACGAAGTCGCAGCCGTGCAGCGACCGATAGATCGACGAGTGTACCGGGCATGTGATCCTCCCCAATCGATCGCATTTTTGCACCGAGCCGGGTGCGGATGCACCAATCGGTGCACGGAGCGGCGCTATGATCCATCGCCACCGAACCTACTTGGGCCACTCCAATGCTCGACTGGTCGAACCTGCAACACTTCCTCGCTTTCGCGACCACCGATTCGTTGCCGAAGGCGGCCGAAAAGCTCGGCGTCAACCGCAGCACGGTGTCGCGACGGATCGCCGATTTGGAGAAATCGTTCGGCGCCGCGTTGTTCGAGCGACGCGGGCGAAATCTCGTGCTGACGCAGTCCGGGCGCGAAGTGCTCGCGGTCGCCGAAGGCATCGACGGCGCGCTGCAAGGTCTCGAGCGGCGCGTCTACGGCCGCGATGCGCGGATCGAAGGCACGATCCGTCTGACGTTGACGAGCGGTGTCGCGAAACTCATCGCGGCCGACGTTGCCGCGTTCATGGCCGAGCATCCGAGCGTCGTCGTCGAGATGAACGTGACGAACGCCGCCGAGGATCTCGATCTGATGGAAGCCGACGTCGCGATCCGGCTGACCGAGGCGCCCCCCGAGACACTCGTTGGGCGCAAGCTCGTCGACCTCAATTCCGCGCTATACGCCGCGGTCGATGCGCGGATCGATCGCAACGGCGACGTGCCGTACATCGGCACGGCCGGCGATCGCGTCGTCACCCCGTGGGTGCGGCGTTGGTTGCCGAACGCGCGCTTCGTCGCGAGCGCGAATCATGTCGACGCCGGTTGCGAGCTGGTCGCTTCCGGCGCCGGCGTCAGCGAGGTTCCGTGCTACGTCGCGGAGCGCGACGCGCGCTTGCGGCGCATCTCCGACGCCCATCCGTTCCGTTTCCCGCACGCGTGGTTGCTGTACCACCCGCAGTTGCGCAACGTGCAGCGCATCCGCGCATTCACCGATCACTTGGTTCAGTCGTTCCGTAGACTGGCGCCGGTGTTCGAAGGCGGCGTGAAGTCGACCGAACGACACGACCCGGCCGCCTCGAACGTCGTCGCGCTGAAGGTCTGAGCGATCGGCGCGACCGACGGGTTCGTTCGGTCGCGCCGCAGCGGAACTACATTTTCGTCCGCAACTGGCCTATGTAGTCGCGCTTGCCGATCGGCGCGCCGGTCATCCGCAGGATGTCGTACGCCGTCGTCGCGTGGAAATGCAGGTTCGGCAGCGAGAACGACATCAGAAAGCCTTCGGCGGTGAACGGCATCTTGCGATCGCCGAGCTGGAACACGACGTCCTTGCCTTCGAGCTTGTCGATCGAGGCCTTGTCCACCTTCTGCAGCTTCGCGCGCGCGTCCGCGATGATGTTCTGCAGTGCTGCGTAGTCCTGATTCGCGACGCCGCTCGGCGGCTGGAACAGACCTTTCTGCACCCCTTCGATGGCGCCGAGGCTGTGGTGCGCGACCGAGATCACCTGAAAGCGGAACGGCAGCATGTCGGGCTGCAAACGCGTTTCGACGACGGTGGCTAGATCGATGCCTTTCGCTTCGCAATGCGCTTTGCCTTTGTCGAGGAAACCCGCGACGCCGCCGAGCACTTGCAGGAAGGACGTCAGACTGACGTCGGACAGAGGAATTGCCATGGTGAGAGTCCCTCGTGATTGGGACGGGCAGTGTCGGCGAAAAGAAGCGACGCGCGCCAGTCCCGCACGAGCGACGACCCGCGCGTCACGCGCGGTGCCTCGATCGCTCGCCGTCACAAAAAGTGCGGCATCACCTGTTCGGTGAACAGCACGAACGATTCGTGGCTGAGCGGCGTGCACATCAGATAGTCGAGCGGTAGTTGCGCTTCGAGCGCGTGCAGTTGGTCGATCACCGCGGCCGGTGTGCCGCAGATCACCGTGTCGTCGACGTAGCGGGCGACCGGATCGGCTTTCGGTTCGTTCGGTCGCGGCGCGCGGCCGAGGTACGAACCGAACATGAAGGCGGCACTGCTCATGGCGATTTCGCGAGCCTTTTCCTGCGTCGATGCCAGCGCGATGTTGCGCGCCATCGGAATCGTACGGCCGTTCATGCTGAAGCCGGCCGCTTCGAGCTCCGCTTGATAACGGGCGCGCTTGGCCGCGATCTCCGCGTGCGAGCTGTGCGGGTCCATCAGGATCGAGTAGCCGTTGCGCGCCGACCATACGACTGCGTCTTCGGAAGTCGACGCGAGCCACACCGGCGGATGCGGCTGCTGCAGCGGCTTCGGCAACACTTCGACGTCGTCGAAGTGGCAATAGCGGCCGTGAAAGGTGAGGCGCTCGGCGCGCCATGCTTCGAGCACCACTTGCACGTGTTCGCGAAACAACGGGTAGCTGTCGTCGCGCGAGACACCGAAGTTGCGGTATTCGGTTGCGTCGAAGCCGCGGCCGGCGCCGAAGTTGACGCGGCCGTCCGACAGCACGTCGAGCAACGCGACTTCTTCGGCGAGCCGCAGCGGGTGATAGAACGGCGCGAGCGAGACGGCGGTGCCGATGCGCAACCGCTGCGTTCGCGCCGCGATGTGCGCGCCCATCATATGGATCGACGGGCAAACGCTGTACGTACTGAAGTGGTGTTCGGCGAGCCACACCGCGTCGTAGCCGGTGCGTTCCATCACGTCGATGCGATCGAAGGCGCGACGGTAGACCTCGGGCAGAGGGAAGCGCCGCCCGGGCCAACTGAAGAATTGCAGGACACCGAATTGCATCGCGTCAGTCGCCGCGGGGAACGTCGCGTGGCGTCCGCGTGCGTCGCAACGCGGCGGCCGGCTGCAGCGAGGTCGCCGGAGCCCGTCGCCGCGTTCGAGTCGTTCGACCGTCAGGCCGGCGAAGCGCGCTCGCGGCGATCATCGCTCGCTGCGGCGCAGCGCGTTGCCGATCGCGCGAACCCAATCGCCGAAGCGCGGAAATATCGCGGCGCGCGCCCTCGGCGCCGAACCGCCGTGTAGGTATTCGAGCACGCCGTCGGTGCGCACTCGGGCTGCTGTTGCGTCGATCGATCGATAGGTGATGCGGCGATCGCGCTCGATGACGAAAACGGCGGGGACCGCGATCCCGCCGCGCTCGCGCGCGTTGTACAAATCCCACGCGCGCACGACGCTGCGCTGCGTGTCGCACAGGATCGGGAATTCGAGCCGGAGCTGTGTGCGCAGTGCTTGCGACTCGGCGGGTCCGTCGACGGACAGCGCGACCACGTCGGCACCGGCAGCGCGAATGGCGCCGTGGTGCCGCGCGTACTCCGTCAACTGACGGAGGCAAAACGGTCACCAATGGCCACGATAGAAGAGCAGCACCCGGCGTTGGCGCGAGACGAGTTCGTGTAGCGAACGGGCCGCGCCGGTGGAGTCGTGCAGCGTGAAGTCGGGCGCGAGATCGTTCACGGTCGGAGTCATCGGTCGTCCTCGAAGCGGCGTGCGCGTCGCGGCACACGGCGGCTTCGAGTATCCGCGCGGCGCCGCGGTTCGCCAATGCCGTCAGCGCCGGAACAACCACAATAGGACCGACAGCACCGCGCTCACGAGCAGCATCGTCGTGATCGGCACGTACAAGCGAAATCCGCCGCGGTCGAACATCAGATCGCCGGGGAGCCGACCGAGCGGCAGCCGCGCGAGCCACGGCCAACAGAGGCCGACGACGATCAGCGTCGCGCCGATCACGATGAGCGTGCGTTGCATGGCGTGGTTCCGGGTCCGTCCTGAGCGTGCAGCGAGAGCGTACGTGAACGCGGCAGTGCCGACGAGACTGTGCGCGACGGCGACGTAACCGGCAGCCGATTGAACGAAGGCGCGGCAGCAGGCACGATCTGCCGCCCTGAGCGGCGTCGCAACGCTCTCCGCCGCGGCAAAGCGGTGCTGTTGGACGAACGCGTTGTTGCCCCAGCTGCCCGATCGAATGGAGGTGCGCATTGAATGCCGGAATTCGACGGGTCGAGCCGAGCCGCGAATACCTCACTGCGGAACGCTGTCGCATCCTCGAGTTGTCGAACTCGGCCGACGACGCGGCGGTGTCGATCGCGCGCGCCCGCGTAGAACCGGGCGTGACGACGCGTTGGCATCGGCTGACGGGCATCGTCGAACGCTACGTGATCCTCGACGGCGTCGGATCGGTCGAAGTCGGTGATCTGGCGGCCGCGACGGTCACCGCAGGCGATGTCGTGTGGATTCCGGCCGGCGAGCGTCAGCGCATTCGCAACGCCGGGCCGACGGATCTGGTGTTTCTCGCGATTTGCACGCCGCGGTACGTCGAATCGGCGTACGAGGACGTCGACGCGTAGTCGAACGTCGTTCGATCAATACAGCCGGATACCTTCCGTGGCGATCGCGCGCTGCACGGACGGCCGCGCTGCGACGAGGTCGACGCAGCGGCGGACGCCGACGAGCTTCGCCGGGTGATTGCGCTGCGCGCCGCCCCACGCGACCAGCATCAGCAGGAAGAGGTCGGCGACCGAGATGCGCTCGCCCAACAAATACGGTCCGCCGCGCGCGAGTGCGACATCGATCACCGCATAGGCGGAATCGAGGCGCGCGTCGGCCGACGCCTTGACCGCTGCGATGCCGTCGGCGTCGGTCGTGTGTTGGTGCGGGTAGTACAGCTCCATGAAGTCCGGTTGCACCGTGTTCGTCAGGAACATCAGCCATTGATACAGATGACCGCGCGCG
>DASRZO010000533.1:0-3186 GCA_035686405.1 Pseudomonadales bacterium
GTTCTGCGCCGGCGGCGGCCGCTCTGCATTCGCGGCGAAGGCGCTGCTCGACATGGGCTACCCAGACGTCGCGCACCTCGAAGCCGGCTTCAACGGTTGGAAGAAGGCCGGCGAGCCGGTGCAGGACGTCGCGAGCGACAGCCGCTGGATGCGCAAGCCCGAGCAGCGCGTGCGCACCGACGACGGCCGTCCGCCGGTGTGGATCGGTCACGCGGCGCTGTTCGTGCCGGACATCGCGGCGACGAAGGACTTCTTCATGCGGGTCGGGCTGCGCCTCGTCGGCGCGTACGAACACGTCGTCGTGATGGAGCTGCGCGGCGGGACGCACTTGATCCTGTTGCCGGCCAACAAGCCCGTCGAGGCGCAGGCGCAAGCGCCGTTCGACCTGATGGTCGACGACCTCGACGCGACACACGCGGCGTATGCGGCGGCCGGTCTGCAGCCGTCGGGCATCGTGGACGGGGATATCCACCGCACGTTCACGGTCGTCGAACCGGGCGGGCACCGCATCACGGTGAATTCGACGCACGTAACGGGATTGCCGGTATAGCGACCCACGGCGACGGACGGCGATCGATCGCACAAACGCGACGGCGGGGTATCGCGCGCGACTCGCTTCTGCGCTAACGTCGCGCGCCGAGACTCACTACGACGCGTCGCCATGCCGGTGCAATTTGGAATCGATCGTTTGTTGCGGGATTCGGCGCTGCGCGCGCCGTTGCAAGGGCGCCGCGTCGCGCTGCTCGCGCATCCCGCGTCGGTCACCGCCGAGTTGCAGCATTCGATGGACGCGCTCGCAACGTCGAACGTCGTGCAGCTGCGGTCGGCATTCGGCCCGCAACACGGCCTGCGCGGCGACAAGCAGGACAACATGGTCGAGTCGGCGGATTTCTTCGACGCGCTGAACTCGGTTCCGGTATTCAGTCTGTACGGGCAGGACCGCCGCCCGACGCCGACGATGATGAGCACGTTCGACGTGTTATTGGTCGACTTGCAGGACGTCGGCTGTCGCATCTACACGTTCATCACGACGCTGCGGTACGTGCTCGAAGAAGCGGCGCGCCATCACAAGGCCGTCTGGGTGCTCGACCGGCCGAATCCGGCGGGCCGGCCGGTGGAAGGTCTCACGCTGCGCGACGGTTGGGAGAGCTTCGTCGGCGCAGGGCCGATGCCGATGCGCCACGGCCTGACGCTCGGCGAAATGGGCCGCTGGTTCGTCGACACGCTCGGGCTCGATCTCGAGTTCGACGTGATTGCGATGGACGGCTGGCGGCCGGAAGCGGGGCCGGGTTACGGCTGGCCGCTCGGCGAGCGGACGTGGGTGAACCCGAGTCCGAACGCGGCGAGCTTGTCGATGGCGCGCGCTTACGCAGGCACCGTGATGCTCGAAGGCACGACCCTGTCGGAGGGTCGCGGCACGACGCGGCCGTTGGAACTGTTCGGCGCGCCGGATATCGACGCTCGCGCGTTGCTCGAGGAGATGCACCGACTGGCGCCGGAGTGGTTGCGCGGCTGCCGGCTACGTGAATGTTGGTTCGAGCCGACGTTCCACAAACACAAGGGCGCGCTGTGTTCCGGCATCCAGATCCACGTCGACGACGGCGGCTACGATCACCACGCGTTCCGGCCGTGGCGGCTGATGGCGCTCGCGTTCAAATCGTTGCGCACGCTGCGGCCCGACTATCCGCTGTGGCGCGATTTCCCGTACGAATACGAAGTCGGCCGCCTCGCGATCGACGTCATCAACGGCAGCCCGTTGTTGCGCGAGTGGGTCGACGACCCGAACGCGACGGTCGGCGATCTCGAAGCGCTCGCGGCGGCCGACGAGTCGGCGTGGCTCGCCGAGCGCGCCGCGTCGCTGTTGTACTGAAGTCGCACTGACGGCGGCGCTCGCGCGCAGACGCAACCGGTTATCATGGCCGGCCGCTTCGTCGAGGACGCTTCGTCGACCATGCTTTCCGATCTGACCGGTGCGCCGCGTACCGATCCGCTGACGATCTATCGATTCCGCGACGGCATGTACGCCGCCGATCTGCTGACGGCGGCGATCGCGCATCTCGACTTCTTTTCGTGGCTCGCCGATCACCCGTCGGACAAGGCGGCGATCTGCACCCACTTCGGCACGTACGACCGCCCGACGGACGTGATGCTGACGCTGTTCGCGGCGATGGAATACGTCGAGTCGAAGGACGGGGCGTTCCACCTGACGTCGGTTGCGCGCGAACACCTCGTGAAGAGTTCGCCGTGGTTCATCGGCCCGTACTTCGCGGCGTTGCAGGAACGGCCGGTCTGCCGCGGTTTCGTCGACGTGCTGCGCACCGATCGCGTCGGGAACTGGGCGGGCCTGGCGGACCACCGCGATTGGCACGAATCGATGAACGACGCCGAGTTCGCAGCTTCGTTCACGGCAGCGATGGATTGCCGCGGCCGTTTCCTCGGCCAGGCGCTCGCGCGTGCGCTCGATCTCGCCGATTGCGCGCACGTGCTCGACGTCGCCGGCGGCTCCGGCATCTATGCGTGCACGTTGGTCGCGGCGCACCCGCACCTGCGCGCGACGGTGCTCGAACGTGCGCCGGTCGACCGCGTCGCCGCGCGCTCGATCGCGGAGCGCGCGTTCGACGACCGCGTCGACGTCGTCGCCGCCGACATGTTCACCGACGCGTGGCCGAGCGATGCCGACGTACACCTGCTGTCGAACGTGCTGCACGACTGGGCCGAACGCGATGTCCGGCGGTTGCTCGACCGCTCGTTCGCCGCGTTGCCGTCCGGCGGCCGTTTGATCGTTCACGATGCGTTCGTCAACCGCGAGAAGAACGGCACGCTGCCGATCGCGCAGTACTCGGCGCTGTTGATGCACTCGACGCAAGGCAAGTGCCATTCGATCGGCGAGTACGAAACGATGCTGGGCGCGAGCGGCTTCGTCGATGTCGAATACTCGCCGACCGCGGCGGACCGCGGCCGCATGATCGCGCGCAAGCCGCGATGATCGGCGCGCCCCGATGAATTCGTTAGAGACGACGGACGCGTTGTTGCGTCGGACGGTGCCGCTCGCGCGACATCTTGCTGATGCGCTATGCCGCGCGGCGAACGGCCGTGATCACTGCGGTGCGCTGCACGGCGTGTGGCCGGAACTGCGCATGCTCGGACTCGCGGCCGAGCCGTCGCGCCACGCCGCGTTCTATGCGA
>DASRZO010000534.1:0-2411 GCA_035686405.1 Pseudomonadales bacterium
ATCGACTACGTGATCGTGACGCGCCTCGGCGGCACGGAAGTGTCGCGCGAGCGCGTGCCCGAACAAGTGCGCACGTATTACGTCGGGCCCTGGTATCCGACGTATGCCGACTATTGGAATACGGTGACGTTCACGCGCGACTCCTACGTCGACACGAAGACCACCGTGGTGCTGACGACGTCGATCTACGACACCCGCACCGAACAGCTGGCGTGGGTCGGCCGCAGCAAGACGTTCGAAGTCGGCACCGTGGTGCGCGAGGCCGGCGAACTCGCGCATCAGGTGGTCGATCGGATCAAGAACTAGTGCGTCACCGTCGAGCGTGGCATGACGCCGCGGGAAGCCGCCGCCTTGGAGCGCCAGATCGGTCGCCGCGCGACCTGACGGCGTCGTTGGGAATCACCGGGAGTACCGCATGAGCGAAATACTGGATGTCGTCGTCATCGTCGGCAGCTTGCGCAAAGGCTCGCACACACGCCGGTTGGCGAACGCGCTCGCGAGCGTCGCGCCGGCGTCGATGCGCCTCGAAATCGTCCCGATCGGCGATCTGCCCCTCTACAACGAAGACCTCGAAGCCGAGACGCCGGCCGCCTGGCGCGCGTTCCGCGAACGCCTCGCGCGCTGCCACGCGGTGTTGTTCGCCACGCCGGAATACAACCGTTCCGTGCCGGGCGCGCTGAAGAACGCGATCGACGTCGGCTCGCGGCCGTTCGGCAAGAGCGTATGGGACAAGAAGCCGGCGGCGATCGTCAGCGCATCGCCGGGGGCGATCGGCGCGTTCGGCGCGAACCATCATCTGCGCCAGTCGCTCGTATTCCTCAACATGCCGACGCTGCAGCAACCGGAAGCCTACATCGGTGGCGTCGACAAATTGCTCGACGCGAACGGTGCCTTCGTCAGCGAAGGGACGAAGAAGTTCTGCACGACGATCATGTCGACGTTCGAGGCGTGGATCCGGCGCAATCGCTAACGGCCACGTCGCGTCGCGCGGCGACCGCGCGGACTCGATTCGACCGGAGACGGCATCGGCTTGATCTCCGCCCGATGCCGATCTCAGTTCAGGACGCGTGCCTCGAATACCGCGAGAACGGTACCGCTGGGATCGAGCAGTTCGAGCGTCTGCGCGTCGATGCGCCAACTCGCCGTCGCGGCGAGCGCCTGCTGCACCGCCTGCTCGATCTCCATGCCGTGCGGACACGCCATCATCGTCGAGGCGAGATTGCCGAACACGAGCTTGTTGCCGGCGAGCGTGTATGTGCCGGTGAAGGTATTGCAGCCCGAAAATCCGGACACGCGCAGCGCATCGGGTTGCAGCGTCAGGTGGATCTCGCGTGTACCGGCCGCGATCGTGATGCTGCCGTCGCCGACGCTGTTCAACTTCCAGTACGTCCTCTCGAGCGAAACGTTCGTCGAATCGGCGACCGTACCGGTCGGGTCGTTCGCCGACGCGACCTGCCGCAACTCGATGACGACGTGCGTGACGTGCGCGTCACCGAGCACCGGGTAGTCCGTTTGCGTCGTGAACAGCAAGCGGTCGCCGTCCTTGATCCGTGCGCGCACCGCGTAGCGATGCGTCGGATCGATCATCGCGGGATCGTAGGTGATCGAGAACTGCAGCGGCGCATCGCCCGGCGATTGCACCGACGCGCTACCGATCGGCTGCGCCGGCGCGTCGGCGAACGACACGTCCTCGAGGATGGCCTCGAACACGGCCGTGTCGTCGAACGAGATCGAGTCGGCGTAGTTGGCGCTGCCGGTGATCGTGGCGCCTTCGTCCTTGCCGGCCAGCGCTGCCGACGACAGCGCGATGGTGGCTGCAAGGACCAGGAAGGAAATCGATCGCATGTGATGACGCACGTCGTCGGACTCCATTGAGGAGCCGTGGTCGTCGTCGCTTGTTGCGAGCGCGCTGCTGCGCTTCGGCGACGCCGGTCCGGCCCAGTTCGTTTTGCAACGCTGCGGAAGATCCTCTGTTGGAAGATCGAACTCCGTAGAAGATCGTGCATGAAGATCGTCCTCAGCCGCAAAGGGTTCGACAGCAGCGCCTGCGGCCACGTGAGTCCGATCCTGCCGTGATCGACGCGAACGCACGCATCGTCCGATGGGCGGCGCGCGTCATACGCAGCGACACGACGATTCGACCAACTCGCTACTCGACGAAGTAGTACGGGTTGTCGAGTTTGAACACGCGCTCGGCGTGGCCGTTCGCCAGATCGCTCTCCTGATCGCCGACGTTCGCGATGATCGTGTAGCCCTGGGCTTCGATGGCGGCGCGCGCTGCGGTCTTGTACGGACCGGATGCGCCGCCGACGTTCCTCAGTACCAACCCGTCCCAATTCGCATAGCCGGCCTTCTTCAAACCGTTCTCGGTCCACGCGCGTTCGTTCTCCGAACGAGCCGTGATGAAGAAC
>DASRZO010000535.1:0-3168 GCA_035686405.1 Pseudomonadales bacterium
TGCCGCTGCGCGCAAGCTGCACGCGCGCGATCAGATCGTTCACCGGACGCACGAACGACGTCGCGAGGAACATCACCACCAGCGTGATGACGAGCACGATCACCAGCGTTTGAATGAGCGTGTCGCGCGCAATGTGCGCCATCGGTGCGAACGCTTCGTCGCGGTCGATCTTCGCAATGACGGCCCAGTCGAGGCCCGCGATCTTCAACGGCGCCCACGAGGCGAGCACGTCGACGGCGCGATAGTCCGGCACGATGTCGGTGCCTTCGTTGCCTTGCAGTGCGCTTTGCGCCGCGACGCTGCGCACCTTTTGGTACACGATCGACGAATTCTCGCGCAGGATCGCCGCGACGTCGGCCGCGGGCATGCCGTTGCGCGTCATCTGCTCCGCGTACGCTTGCGGCGCCTCGAGCAGGAAGCGGGAATCCGAGCGCATGCGGTAATCCTGTCCGACCAGATAGACCTCGCCGGTCTTGCCGAGGCCGTTGCGCTCCCATTCTTTGCCCGAGGTCATCACGCGGTCGATGGGGTCCGGCGACAGACGCATGATCAACACGGCGATCGCTCGTCCCGCGTCGAAGATCGGTGCTGCGATGAATGCGCGCGGGTTGTCGAGGGCGGGCAGATAGTTCTGGAAATCTTCGATCTCCGCGACGCTGCGGTCGGGGCTTCGCTGCACCCGCCTGAAGAGGTCGCCGAGATGTGTGTGCGCGTAGCGCCCGTCCGATAGGTGGGTCGCGAAGTCCGGCTGCTTGCTCTGGCTGTAGACGATGGCGCCGGTCTCCAAGTCGATGAGGTACAGGCCCTTGAAGCCGAAGGTTTGCACCAGGCGAGTGAGCGTTGGATGGAGCGCCTCGTGCACGCGGCTGTAGTCGGACCCGTCGTCGGCGCGCAACAGGCTGCCCTGTTCGCCGATCGGGAACGGATTGGCGGCCAGGTAGTGGAACTGCAGATAACGTGCGGCCGGCGTCTCCGGCAACAGTGACTCGACTTCGACCGTCCGCCCGGCATCCTTTTCGAGCGCGGGAAGGAACTTCTGCTCATAGAACTGCCGCAACGCGGCGTCCATCTGCGGCTCGACCCGTACCGCGTCGAGCTTGTGATACGCGGCGATGAACTGCCGGGCCGCGTCGATCGCGGCTGCACTGCCGGCGATCGCGAGGGTTTCCGTGCGCACCTGTTCGAAGTACTGCTCGATCTGATCGGCGCGCGATGCGCGCACGCTGGTCAGATGCGCAAAGATCTGCGTCTTCAGCGTCTGGTAGCACGTGTAGTAGTTCATCGACGCGACGACCGCGATCGAGAACAGGCTCACCGCCAGCAGCATCACCAGCAGTTTCGATCGAATGCTGAGGTTCGCCATCGGCGGTCAGCCGCGGTCAGCCTGGATACGGATACAGCACCGGATAGCGGGCGACGTCGGGCGGGTACACCAGGCTGAAGTGATCTTCCTGACACTGCACCAGGTAGGTCGACTTAGCCGTCTGCAGACCGGTCGCATCGACGCGATAGTTGCCGAGGATCGAGCGGAACTTCATCGTCGAGAGTTCGTCGCGCACGGCCTTTTTGTCGACGGTGCCGGCGAGACGTACTGCGGCCTCGATCACTTGGCCGGCCGAATAGCCGCCGGTCGCGTCGTACGTCGGGTACTCGTGATGAATGCGCTCGTAGCGGAACGCCAGGTCGAATCCGCCGGGCACGCGGATGCCGCGCGTCCATTGCACCGTCGACAGCATGCCCTGCACGTTCGCGACGCCGACCTTCGCCATGAATTCCTGCAGCGCGGCCGCGCCGCTGAACGCCATCAATTTCGGTTTCACGCCGGCCGGCTTCGCCGCTTTCGCGAATGCGACGGCGTCGTCCATGTACGAGCCGACGATGACGACGTCTGCATTTGCCGCGGCGACACGCGCCGCGAGCGCGGGCATGCCTTTGAGGTCGTTCGAATACTGTTGGTCGAACACGATCGACAGGCCGCGCTGGGGCGCGCGCGCTCGCACGCCGCTCGCGAGATCGCGCGGGAAATCGTCGTCGAGATAGATCAGCGCGACCGTCTTCAACTGATGTTGCTGCGCGAGGTCGAGCACCGGATCCATGTTCTCGCTCGCCGGCGTGTACAGGCCGAACGTGTATTGATAGCCGTGCTTCCAGATGTCGGTCGACGACGCGACGCTGACCATCGGCACGCCGTATTTCTCTGCAACCGGCGCGGCCGCGAGCGTCAAGTTCGACGAATACGGACTGATCAGAAAGTCGACCTTGTCCTGCGTGATCAGCTTTTCGTACAGCGCCGGCACTTTCGCCGCGTCGGAGCCGTCGTCGTACAAGACGAGTTCGATGGGGCGGCCGAGCAGCGCGCCGCGATCGTTGATGTCGTCGGCCCACATCTTCATGCCGTTGCGCTGCAGAACGCCGAAGTTCGCGAGCGAACCGGTGAGCGACGTGGTGACGCCGATCTTGATCGGTACTTTGCTCTGCGGCAGCGCGCCGACCGTCGGATTCGCCGGCTGCTGCGGCGCGGCGCATGCCTGCAAGAGGAGGACGAGCCCCAGTAGGGCCGTTAGCAATCGCGAGCGTTGTACGGTGTGCATGGCGTCAGTACTTCTCGATGTCCAACTTGCGCTTCGTCGCCCAAATCAAGCGCACGAGCTCGTACTCGAACGGCGACCCGGTCTGGTAGTACTGGAACGACGTCGTCGCGCGGGTGTTCAGCACGAGCAGCGCGTAGTACGCGTACGTATAGCCTTCGTTGACGTCGTCGAGCTGTAGCGGGTCGATGAGGTTGAACACTTCGGCGTCGACGACCTTGCCGCCGGCGTCGCGCGCGAACGACGGACCATATAGAGGAAGCACGAGATACGGTCCGGTCGGCACACCCCAGCGGCCGAGCGTCTGGCCGAAGTCTTCGTAGTGTTGCGGAATGCCCATCGGCGTTGCGGGGTCGAAGAGGCCGGCGAGCCCGACGGTCGTGTTGACGAGCAGCCGACCGGTCGTTTGCAGCGCGGAGCCTCCGTGCAACTGCAGGACCTCGTTGACGACCGTCTGGATGTTATCGAGGTTGGTGAAGAAGTTGCTGATGCCTTTGCGGACGAATCCGGGCAACACGAAGTTGTAGGCGCTGACCGCGGGATTCAGGAAGTACTTGTCTGCGTACGAGTTGAACCGGTA
>DASRZO010000536.1:0-4071 GCA_035686405.1 Pseudomonadales bacterium
GTCGTTGGGGCCGATGCGTAGCCGAAGCGTCAAAATTCCGACGCAAATCCTCTGAAAATCTCGAGCTTTTGCGGCGCCGTGTGATTGTCGTCACGCTGCCGAATCGACGCGGTCACGCCGTCTTTCCGGCGGATCTGGAACACTTTCGCGGCGTAATTCTGCTGTCGGCGAATTGCGTCCGCGGTGTCGTATCGGTCGAACGGCCGATGATGGTGCGGAGCTCGAACGAGGACTCATAACAAATGACGAGGTATTTCATGCGTAATTCTCTGCTGACCCCCGTAGCAGCCGGCGTGTTGCTGGCATTGGCGGGTACGGCGCAAGGCGCCACCAAGATGACGACGTTCCAGGTTTCGGCCACTGTGGTGAAAAACTGCGTGATGTCGGCGGCTGCGATGAATCTCGGCACGTTCGACGGCACCAACAACCTGACCGGGTCGTCGAACATCTCGATCAACTGCACTGCCGGTACGCCGTTCACCGTCGACCTCAATGCCGGCAGTTCTGGGTCGTACGCGATGCGGACGTTGAAGAGCGCCACCGACACGCTGAACTACAACCTGTACACCACGAGCGGCTACACGACCGTTTGGGGCGACAAGACGGGCGCCACGGGGCAGGGCAACGGCACCGGCGCCGGCATGGCAGCAGGGCAGGTACAGACGCTCACCGTGTTCGGCCGTTTGCTCGCGACGGACAACCCGCAATCGTTCGGCGCCGGCACCTACACCGATACGATCACCGCGACGATCACGTACTGATCGAGCGAATCGCATGCGTCGACTGATTGCAGGGATCGTCCTGTCGGCGGCTACGTTGTTGTCGCCGACGCCGGTTCTGGCGGGCTCGTTCTCGGTGAGTCCGTTGCGCGTCGACTTCGCGCCGGCCGCACGGACCGGCGCGTTGACGATCCGCAGCTTTCAAGACACCGACGTCGTCGTCGAGGCGCACGCGATGTTGTGGGAACAGGTCGACGGCAAGGATCGCCTGACGCCGACCCGCGACGTATTGGTGAGCCCGGTGGTATTCACGCTGCCGGCAAACGGATCGCAGCTCGTGCGCGTCGCGTTGCAGCGTTCCGCGGACGTGCAGCGCGAACTCAGCTATCGGTTGATCTTGAGTGAAGTACCGCACGCAGCGCAGACCGATGTCAGCGGCCTCAACGTCGCGCTGCGCATCAGCTTGCCGATGTTCGTGACGGCATCGAACGCGGCGCCCGCGATCGAATGGTCGGCGACACTCAGCGGCGACACGCTCGATGTCACCGCGCGCAATTCCGGTAATGCGCACGCGCGCGTCTTGAATCTCGTGGTCGCGCCGGCGGATGCGCCGGACGAGGCCGGTATTCATCAGCAGACGGCCGCGTACATCTTGCCGGACGAGGCGCGCACCTGGCCGCTGGATCTCCGACCGCAGGACGGATCCTCCGGTAGCGATTGGCGCCGACTTCGGGTCAAAGGAGCGACCGAAGACGGCGACTTCGATCTGGAGATCAGTCCGAACGACGGGTGAACGCGGTGCGCCGCGCGCCCCCCATCGTCGCCGTGTCGGCGATCGCGTTGCTGCAGCACGCATTCGCCGACGATTACACCCCGTCGATCGCCGAAGTCACCGTGAACGGAGAAACCGGACCTGCGCTCGTCGTCGAGCGCGACGCCGCCGGTACGCCGTTCGTTGCCGAATCCGCGCTGCCGCAGTTGCGTTTGCGGACGCCGGAATCCGGCGCCGTGACGATCGACGGCGAACGCTATTACTCGGTCGCGGCGTTCAACCCCTCCGACGTCGCGATGGACGACGCGACGC
Organism: Pseudomonadales bacterium; assembly: GCA_035686405.1. Classification (GTDB taxonomy): domain Bacteria; phylum Pseudomonadota; class Gammaproteobacteria; order Pseudomonadales; family Azotimanducaceae; genus DATJGR01. The sequence goes on from DASRZO010000536.1 coordinate 1,804, forward strand.
AGAGCCTGCGCCTGACGCTGCCGGCGGCGGCGTTCGTTCCGACGCGCAGCGACTACGCTTCCGACAGCGTGCCGCACGTGACGCCGGCGCAGCTCGGCGGCTTCGTCAACTACGATCTGCTCGGCGAACGCGTCGGCGATCAATCGAACGTCGGCGCGATCGTCGAAGCGGGTGCGTTCGGCGCGTGCGGCGTCCTGACGAGCTCGGCGCTCGCGCAACGCGTGGATTCGCGCGGCTCCGCGGTACGGCTCGACTCGACGTGGACGCTCGACATGCCCGATCGCCTCGAGACGCTGCGCGTCGGCGATTGGGCGAGTTCGACCGGCGCGTGGGGCCAAGCAGTGCGTTTCGGCGGCGTGCATTTCGGCACGAACTTCGCGACGCAACCGACGCTGGTGACGACGCCGCTGTTGTCGGCAAAAGGCGAAGCGGTGCTGCCGTCGACCATCGACGTCTTCGTCAACGGTCAGCACGTCTCGCAGGAAAACGTGGCGCCGGGGCCGTTCAGCATCGATCGCGTGCCGGCGATCAACGGTGCCGGCCAGATGCAGGTCATCGTCACCGACGCACTCGGCCGGCAGCAGGTGCTGACGCAACCGTACTACACCGGACCCGCGCTGCTGCGCGCCGGGCTCGACGAATACTCGTTCGATGCAGGCGCGGTGCGCGAGAACTACACGACGAGCAGCAACGACTACGGCGATTTCGTCGCGGCGGCGACCTATCGCCGCGGCCTCAGCGACGAGGTCACCGCCGAGGTACACGCCGAGGGCGAAGCCGGCGGCTCGCACGCGATCGGCTTCGACACGGCGATTCAAGTCGGCGACCTCGGCGTGACGTCGCTAACGACGGCGTTCGGGGGCGACGGCCGGCTCGGCTGGCTCGGCGGCGTCGGATTCGAGCGTTCGAGTACGTATTTGGACGTGTTCGCCGAAGTACGCTACGCGTCGGACGAATTCGCCCAACTCGGCAGCGACGCGACGACGCAGCGGCCGAAGCAGCGGACGTTCGGCGGTCTCGGTTTCAACTTCGGCGACTACGGCAATCTGCGCCTGTCGTATGGGCGCCAGACCTACTGGACGGACGCCACCGCCGCCGACGTGTACGGCATCAGTCACTCGGTGACGCTCGGCGCATACGGCTACTTGAACTTCCTCGCGAGCCGGACCAGCGGCGACGGCGCGTCGACCGACGTGTTCGTCAACTGGACGTTGCCGCTCGGCGGCCGCAGGACCGCATCGGTCGGCGCACAGCGCGCGGACGGCAAATCGCTCGAAGCGGTCGCGTCGATTCAGCAGAGCCTGCCGGTGGGCAGCGGTACGGGTTACTACGTCGCGACGACGTCGAACGGCGACGGTCAGATCGACTACTCGTATCAAGGCGGCGCCGGACTCGTCAGCGCCGAATACGCGCGCCGCGACGGCATCGACGGTTGGCGCGCGAACGCGACCGGCGGCATCGCGCTGACGAGCGCCGGCGTCATGCCGGCGCGGACGTTGAACGAGAGCTTCGCCGTGGTCGAACTCGCCGACTATCCGGATCTGACGGTGTATCTCGACAACCAGCCGATCGGTCGCACGGATGAAAAAGGTCGCGTGCTGCTCGATTCGATGCGGCCGTATCAGACGAACACGATCAGCGTCGACCCGAAGGAAATTCCGTTCGATGCATCGCTCGACACGCCGTCGATGACGGTGACGCCGGCGTATCGCAGCGGTCCGGTCGTGCGCTTTCCGGTCACGCGCGCGAGCGCCGCGACGCTGCGCCTCGTACAAGGCGACGGCGCGCCGGTGCCGGCCGGCGCGATCGTGACGACGGCGAACGAACACGCGCCGGTCGGCGGCGACGGTCTCGTGTATTTGACGGCGGTCGACGGCGCGGCGGCGGCGACTGCGGAGTGGTCGGGGCATCACTGCGCGTTCCGTGTCGTGCGTCCGCGCGACGGCGGCGTGCAGCCGGACCTCGGCGACGTCGTCTGCGCGGCGACGAAGACGGTGCCGACGGCGACGAACGCGCCGCCGACGAGTGCACGGCGATGAGCGGCGCGACGATGAGAAGCGTCGTTGCCATGGTCGTGTTCGCCTGCAGCGTGTTCGCCGGATGCGATGCGCGGGCGGACGCCGATTGCACGGCGCTGACCAACGGCGTCGCGTTCGGCGTGTACGACACGCTCGCGGCGGCGCCGGACGATTCGACCGGCAGCGTATCGGTCGTGTGCGCGTACGTCGGCGGCCGCACGGCTCGCGTCAGCTACTCGGTGTCGTTGTC
>DASRZO010000537.1:0-7878 GCA_035686405.1 Pseudomonadales bacterium
CGTCGCCTACGCGAAGAAGCAAGGCATCAAAGATCCCGAGACGCAACTCTTCGAGGTGATAGGCGGACGCGCCGCGCACGTCATCGTCGACGAAGCGCGCCGGTGGGGTGCCGATCTGATCGTGATGGGCAGTCACGGCCGGCGCGGTATCAGTCGCCTGGCGATGGGCAGCGACGCCGAATTGGTGCTGCGCCACGCGCCCGCGCCGGTGCTCGTCGTCGCCCCCGATCGCTGAGCGGCAACGACTCTTCATCCGCGGGTCAGTTCGCGCGCACCCGTACGACGTTCCAATCCGTTTGCGCGAGCAACTCGCGCAACAGTTCCGCATCTGCCTCGTCGTCGCCGGCGGCGAGTACCAACGTGCAACCCTCCGCCGCACCGACCGCCCGCCGCAGCGTCGCTGCTTGACGGTCCGCGACGACGTCGTAACGCGGGGGCTCTGCGCCGGCGAGCGTCGCCGCCGTCCGTTCGCGCACTGCATCGACCGACCCCGGACCGTCGGCGACGATCAGAACCCGCAGGCGCGCGTGCGACGCGCGGGCGATGCGCAACGCCGCCGGCACCACCGCCGCGACATCGTCGACATTGCCGAGCACGGCGCTCACGACCCCATGCGCGGGCGTCTGATCGCGCGTGAACACCGTCGTCGCCGCCCGCGTGCGCGTCAACCGATAGACGTCGGCGCCCCAACGCGCCCGCAGGCCCCGATGCGCACGCGCGACGCCGACGACCAGCAATTCGCAGTTCGCCGCGACGCGTTCGATCTCCGACACCACTTCGCCGCGCGCGACGTGGAACGAATGCCGCCCGCGCACGACGCGCGTCACCGACTCGAAATAGCGGCGCATGTCCGCGGAACGCGCGCGCAACTGCCGTTCGAGCGATTCGACCGCGACTTCGCGCTCGGCCCCGGCGACGATCTCGCGCGCGAGGCTCGAGCGCGCGTACGAGAGCAGATTCGAGTCTTCGACGAACACGCCGGCGAGGTCGACGTCGAGGCCGTGGAAGTAGCGCAGCACGTCGAACGCGCTCGCCTCGGGCGCCGACGGATCGAGCGCGATCACGATGCGCGGCGCGTCAGCCATTGCGTTGCCCATCCTGCACCTGCTCCGCCGCGGCACCGGTGCCCTTCGCGGCCGCGCCGTGCGCGTCGAATTCGCGCCGCGCCGTCGCAAAGGCGACCAGCGCGGCTTCGACCGCGCCGTTGACCGTATCCGGCGGATATGCGCCGTCGGCGTCGCGTGTTCCGGCGGCGACGCCGGTCAACAGTGCGATCGCCTCGTCGATCGTGCCGATGCCGTACACGCGAAACTCGCCGCGGCGCACCGCGTCGACGACGTCGGCGCGCAGCATCAGGTGCTGCACGTTGTCGCGCGGAATCAGCACGCCGTGGCCGTCGAGACCGCGCGCCTTGCACAGATCGAAGAACCCCTCGATCTTCTCGTTGGCGCCGCCGATCACCTGCACTTCACCGCGCTGATTGACCGATCCGGTCACCGCGAAACGCTGCTGGATCGGTACGTTCGACAGCGCCGACAGCAAGGCGCACGTCTCGGCGACCGACGCGCTGTCGCCTTCCACGCCGCCATAGCTTTGTTCGAACACGAGGCTCGCGCGCAGCGACAGCGGCTGCCGCGGGCAATAGCGCGCCGCGAGGTACGACGACAGAATCAACACGCCTTTCGTGTGGATCGGTCCGCCGAGTTCGGTCTCGCGCTCGATGTCGACGATCTCGCCTTGGCCGATACGCGCGGTCGCGGTGATCCGGGTCGGGCGGCCGAACGCGAACTCGCCGAGTTGAATCACGGACAGTCCGTTCACCTGTCCCACCACGGCGCCGGACGTATCGATCAGCACGCTGTGGCGCATGACCTCGTCCTGCATTTCGTCGCGCAGGCGATCGAGCCGATGCGTGCGTTCGACGATCGCGCGTTCGACGTGCGCGACACCGACGACGGCGGTGCCCGCTTGGCCGCAGAAATAGTCCGATTCGCGCAGCAGGTCGGTGATGTCGCGCAGCCGCGTCGTCAATTTGCCGGCGTCGCCGAGCACGCGCGCACCGTGCTCGACCACGCGCGCGACCGCGGTGCGATCGAACGGCCGCAGCCGCTCGCGCTGCACGATCGACGCGATCTGCGCGCCGTAGCTGCGCGTGTTGTCGTCGTTGCGGTCGATGCGGTCTTCGAAGTCGGCCGACACCTTGAACAAATCGCCGAAGTCCGGATCGAACGCCGCGAGCAGGTAATACGTCTGCCGTTCGCCGATCAGGATCACTTTGACGTCGAGCGGGATCGCGTCCGGTTCGAGCGACGCGGTGCTGACGAGGCTCAGCAGTTGGCCGAGCGACTCCATCCGAATCTCGCGTGCGTACAGTGCGCGCTTCAGTGCCTGCCACGCATACGGTTCGAGCAACAGCCGCTGTGCGTCGACGATCAAAAAGCCGCCGTTCGCACGGTGCAGCGCACCCGGCCGGATCAACGTGAAGTCGGTCACCAGCGCGCCGAACTGCGCGACGTATTCGGCGCGGCCCAGCATGTTCTGCACGCTCGGATTGCTCTCGTGGACGATCGGCGCGGTCTCGGCGGCCGAATGGTCGACGAGTACGTTCACTTGATAGCGTCGCAGCTGCATTTGCAGACTCGCACCGAACGGCGACGCATCGCGTTCCTCGCTTGCTTGGAACATCTGGCTGTTCGCGAGCACGTCTTCGCGGACCGCATCGAGGTGGCGCGCGAGCGGCGCCTCGCCGCCGTACGTCGCCTTCATCGTTTCGATCGGCCGCGCGACCACCGAGTCGGTGACGTCGCGCTGCAGCGTTCGAATCCGCTCGCGCCGTTCCTTGTGCCACTGCGGCATGTCCTCGACATGCCGCCGCAGCCGCTCCGACAAATGCGCCATCGCGTCGCGAATGCGTTGGCGTTCGTCGGCCGGCAGCGCTTCGAACTGTTGGTCGTTGAGAATCTGACCGCCGCGCACCGGCGCCATCACGAAGCCTTGCGGCGTCGGCGCGATGCTCAAGCCGCGCTCGTTCGCCTCGCCTTCGATCGACTGCAGCCAGTCGCGCTGGCGCTCTTCGAAGTCGCGGTCGATCTCCGCGACTTTGTTGCGGAAATGCTCGCTCTCGAACGCGGCCGGAATGGCGACGCGCAGATCGTCGACGAGCTGCGCCATGTCGCGGCGGAACTGCACTGCGCTGCCGGGCGGCAACGACGCGGCGACCGGACGCCGTTCGTCGTCGAAGTTGTTGAGATATATCCAGTCGCGCGCGCCCGCGCGCCGTTCGACGCGGCGCTGCAGGAACTCTTGCACGATCTCGAGCTGATGGCTGCCCGGGCGCCCGAGTACGAACAGGTTGTAGCCGTCGCCGCGCATGTCGACGCCGAACTCGAGCGCGCGCAACGCGCGGGTTTGCCCGAGCACGCCGTCGGGCTCGGTGACGTCGGCGGTCGTTCGAAACGAAAAGACCGCCGGATCGCAACGCCGGTACAACGCATCGACCGGCAGCGGCTCGATCGGATCAACCACCGTTCACCCCACGATTTGCGGCACCGTGCGATTGCATCACGGCCGCTGCGCGTTGGAAAAGGCCGGATGATCTGCGTTCCCGGCCCGCGCTGTATCCGTATTTCCCGAAGTGCTGCACTACACTGCCCGGCGCGACCTGCGCGACATCGAAAGGAGAGCCGCTACGCCAGCATCGGAACATTTCGACCTCGTCGTCATCGGCGGCGGTCCCGCAGGCGCTTGCGGCGCGAACGCGGCGGCGTTGTTCGGGCGGCGCGTGGCGCTCGTCGAACGCGCCGAACACGTCGGCGGCGCCGGCATCAACTCCGGCACGGTGCCGAGCAAAACGTTGCGCGAGACGGCGCTCGCACTGTCGGGATTTCGCTCGCGGCGGCTGTTCGGCGTCGACTTGTCGTTGCGGCGCGAAGCGACCGCCGCCGAGTTGATGCACCACAAAGATGCCGTCAGCGACGCCGAGCGGCGCCAAGTCGAGCGCCGCATGCTCGCGTTCGGCGTGCAGCGCTTCCACGGCGTCGGTCGCTTCGTCGACCCGCACACCGTTGCCGTCACGTCGCCGCGCGGCGGCACGACGCTGCTGCATGGCGACGTGATCCTGATCGCGACCGGGTCCGTGCCGTGGCGGCCGCCGGAGTTTCCGTTCGACGACGACCGCGTGCACGACTCGGATCAATTGCTCGACATCCGGACCGTACCGAAGAGCCTCGCCGTCGTCGGCGCCGGCGTGATCGGCGCCGAATACGCGAGCACGTTCGCCGCGATCGGCGTCGCCGTGCACGTCGTCGACGGCCGCGACACGCTGCTGCCGTTCCTCGACGCCGACGCATCGCGCGCGCTCGAAGCCGCGATGGTCGCCAACGGCGTGCATTTCCATTGGCGCGAACGGGTCGAGCGCTGCGACGCATCGCGGCCGGACGAAATCGTTCTGCATCTTTCGAGCGGCGCCGAACTCGCCTGCGAGCACGTGCTCGTCTGCGCGGGCCGTTCGAGCAACGTCGGCGATCTCGATCTCGCCGCGGCCGGCATCGACGCGGGCGAGCGCGGCTTGATCCACGTCGACGCGCGCTGGCGGACCGCGGTACCGCACGTCTTCGCGGCCGGCGACGTCATCGGCCCGCCGGCGCTCGCCGCGACCGGCATGGAACAAGCGCGCGCCGCGATGTGTCACGCGTTCGACGTCGCGGCGAAAGGCGACGCGGCGCCGCTGCTCGCGACCGGCATCTACACGATCCCCGAAGCGGGTGCGGTCGGCGCCACCGAACAAGCGCTGCGCGACGGCGGCGTCGACTACATCGCCGGCGTCGCGCGCTACGCCGATCACGCACGCGGCCGCATCGTCGGCGACGACGTGGGTTTCCTGAAGCTGTTGTTTCGGCAGAGCGACATGCGGCTGCTCGGCGCACACGCCGTCGGCGAACACGCGACGGAGCTGATCCACATCGCGCTCGTCGCGATGATGTCGGACGCGACCGCCGAACTCTTCAACCGCGCGTGCTTCAACTACCCGACGCTCGGCGACCTGTACAAATACGCGACGTACGACGCGCTGCTGGCGAAAGGCGACTACTGACGAACTCTCGAAGGCGCGGCCTCGCGCCCTGTCGTCAGTTCGGGCGCAGCACCACCGGCAGCTGCTGCAAGCCGCGGATCAAGTTCGAACGGACGCGGACCGGCGCGCCGACGACTTCGACGCGATAGCGCGGCAGCAGCTCTTCCCACAGCACGCGCAGCTGCATCTCGGCGACGCGGTTGCCCATGCAGCGGTGAATACCGTAGCCGAACGACACGTGTGCGCGCGCGTTCGGCCGATCGACGATCAAGCGATGCGGGTCGTCGAACACGGAGTCGTCGCGGTTGCCGGAGATGTACCACATCACGACCTTCTCCCCTTTACGGATGTGGTGGCCGCGAATGTCGGTATCGCGCATCGCCGTCCGCCGCATGTGCGCGAGCGGCGTCTGCCAGCGAATCACTTCGGCGACGAAATTCGGGATCAGCGCGGGATCGGCCCGCAGCTTCGCGTATTGCTCCGGGAAACGATTGAGGCCGAGCACGCCGCCCGAGATCGAATTGCGCGTCGTGTCGTTGCCGCCGACGATCAACAGCATCACGTTGCCGAGGTATTCCATCGGCCGCTCGATCATGTCGCGCGTCGATTCGCCGTGGACGAACATCGAGATCAAGTCGTTCGCCGGCGGCAGCGCCGCCTTCTCGTGCCAGAGATCGGTGAATCGATTCAGGCACTGCAGCAGTTCGCTCTGCCGGTGTTCGCGCGAGCGCGTGACGCCGCTGATCGTGCCGCCGGACATCACGTCCGACCAATGCGTGAGCTTGCGCCGTTCGTCGAACGGAAAGTCGAGCAGCGTTGCGAGCATCTGCGTCGTCAGCTCGATCGATACGCGGTCGACCCAGTTGAACGTCTCGCCGACGGGCAAGTCGTCGAGGATGTCGCAAACCTTCTCGCGAATCGCGCCTTCGAGCGCGGCGAGATTGCGCGGCGCGACGGTCGGCGCGACCGCTTTGCGCTGCACGTGGTGCTTCGGCGGATCCATCGCGATGAACATCGGCATCGTGAAGTCGTCGGCTTGATCGAACAGCGTGATGTTCGTATCCGACGAGAAGAGTTCATGGTCGGCGTCGACGCGCTTGATGTCGTCGAAGCGCGTCAGCGACCAATACGGCCCGTGGTGGCTGTCGCGGCAGTAGTGCACCGGCGCTTCGCGGCGCAAGCGGTCGAAGTACGGCCAGTGCGTGTCGCTTTCGAAGAGATACACGTTGCTGACGTCGAAATCGTCGAGCGGAATCGATTCGGCACGCTGCCGCGCGCGCTCGACCGCGTCGACATCGTCGAAGGCGTTCGTCTGCCTGTCGGCTGTTTGCGCGTCCGCCATGCGCTCCTCCCCTCTCGCTAAACCCCGATCTTCGCCAGCGTTTCGACGATCTCGCGCAGGATGCGCTCGGCGACGCCGTGCTTCACTGCGAACTCGACCTCGATCGCCTTCGCGCGGTCGGTGAGCCCCGCGACCGGCCGTTCGCTCGCGTCGAGCGCGCGCCGAATGTCGCGATCGAGTTCGCGCATCGACGCCAGCGTCTCGGCATCGACGTTCGCGCGATCGAGTTCGGTGCGCAGCTGCTGCAACAAGTGGCGGACGCGTTCGGCGCTCATCGTGGTCTCGGGTTCCTTCTACGCGAGGCGGTAGCTTAACGAATGTCACGGCAGTCGTCCGAACCCGCTGCGTCGACACCGCATTCGACCATGGACGCACGTTCGGTCGGGTGCCACGATCGCGCAACCAAACCCGCAACGAGTGGGCCGCGTGCTCGACTCCACCACCGCCATCGCGCGCGCGTACGAGGCCTTGAGTACCTGCACCGATCTGGTCGCTGCCGCCGAATGCCTCAAGCAACTCGGTCGCGGATTCCGCATGCCGCATCCGGCGGTGATCGACGACTATTCGACCAACCGGCTGGTCGCCATCGAAGACGGCCGGGCGCTGGCCAGCGTGCTCGGCTGGGACGGCGAGTTGACCGAACAGTGGCTCGCCCAGCGCCTGCATCTGGTCAGTCCGATCGGCGCCGTCTGTCGGATGTCGACGCAACCGTTCGCATGGGATGCGCACACGGTCGCCGCCGCCGTGAGCGCGCCGCACGTGTGGCCGCTCACGCCGGAACGCGGCTTCTACGGCGGCATCACGGTCCCGGTGCATATGCCGCGCGGCCGTACCGCGTCGGTGTCGTGGTACGCCCGCGATGCGTCGGTCGACCTCGCCGCGACGCTCGTCGATCACAGCGCCGTGATCCGCCTGGCGGCACTGCGCTTCATGGATCTCGTCTATTCCATTCGCGCCGAGACCGAATCGGCCGACGACGCGCCGGCGCTGAGCGAACGCGAACTCGAATGCCTCACGTGGGCCGCGCTCGGGCGGACCGACGGCGAGATCGGCGCGGTGATTCACCGTTCGCCGGCGACCGCCCGCTTCCACATCGACAACGCCGTCCGCAAGCTCGGCGCGCGCAATCGAACGCAGGCGGTCGCGATCGCGGCCGAGCGCGGCCTCATCCATCCCGCGGAACACCCGGGCCATACATCCACGCCGCATCCGACGCGATGAAGCGGCTGCGCCGGCCGCGGCACGACCTCTCGTATTCGTGAGTTACCGCCGTGGCGCAGCGTCCGCATACTGCGGCCAGCGCTACCGAGCGCCAATTGGACAACCATGCCGTATCTCAGCGTCGACGCGAGCCAGCGGATCTACTACGAGCACGCAGCAGGCGAGGACATCACCGTCGTGCTCGTGCACGGCTGGGGCATGAGCGGCCGCGTCTGGGACGCCACCGCCCGGGAGCTCGCCGCCG
>DASRZO010000538.1:0-2818 GCA_035686405.1 Pseudomonadales bacterium
CGCAACTACTACGACGGGCTCGCGATGTACGGATCGCTCGGCCTGCTCGGCGATTGAAGGCGGAGGCAACGCGATGAATCTGAAGGAATCGAGCTACGAGAAAGACGGCGACGTCGGAATACTCACGCTGCGGCGGCCGGAGGCGATGAACTCGCTGTCGTACACCCTGTACATGGAGATCGAAGACGTCGTGCGCGCCTGCGACGCGCGCGCGTTGATCGTCACCGTCGAAGGCCGCGCGTTCTGCGCCGGCGACGACGTGAAGCAGATCTTGGGCGGCACGTCGGGTCCGCCGCCCGAAGCGATCGAGCGCGGCAAGAAGACCGGCGGCCTGACGCCGGCCGCCGACGCGCTGCTGTACACCGACGTGCCGGTCATCGCGGCGGTGAACGGTCCTGCAGTCGGTTGGGGCATGGAGCTCGCGCTGATGGCCGACATTCGCGTCGCATCCGAGCGCGCGAAGTTCGCCGAACTCTTCGTCGTACGCGGCTTGTGCTGCGACGCGGCCGGCCTCGGTCGTTTGGCGCAACTCGTCGGGCGCGAACGGGCAGCGGAACTCCTGTTCACCGGCGAATTGATCGACGCGGCGAAGGCCAAGGAGATCGGCCTCGTGTCGCGCGTCGTGCCGCACGAACAATTGCTGCCGGCGGCGCTCGAGATCGCGCGCAAGATCGCCGCGAATCCGCCGCTCGCCGTCAAAGCGCTGAAGGCGGGTCTGCGCCGCACGCTCGATCCGGATTGGCGCGACGTGGGCAAATGGGCGATCGGCCAAATCAGCGAATTGCGCAAGACCGAGGATTCGAAAGAGAGCGTTTGGTCGGTCCTCGAGAAGCGTCAGCCGACGTTTGTCGGTCGGTAGTCCATCGTCGGCAACGCGCAGGGCGCGCGGGTCGAGCGCGCGCCGTGAAAGATGATCCGCTGAAATGAAAAGGGGCCGAAAGGCCCCTTTTCGTGATCGTTGGCTAGATCGCCGCGACGATCAGGCCGCCGCGCGCCGACGTCGCACCAACGCAAGCCCAAGCAGCCCCGCACCGAGCAGCGACAGCGTCGCCGGTTCGCTCACCGCACGCGCCTGCGAGCCCAGCAACGTGATCGTGCCTTGCACCTTGGTCGTGCCGATCGCAAAACCATCGAGATTCGGCAGGCTCAGCTGGAAGGTGATGCCGTCGACCGTCGTCGGCGCGATGTAATCCCAGTTCAGAAAGCCTTTGTTCACGATGCCAAACACCGTGAAGAAGCCGCCGGTTCCCGTCGCGGCGGTGCCGCCGCCCGGTGAGGCCAACCCCACTTGAGCGTCGATGCTGCCGTCGCCGCCGCCCACGCCGTAGAAGGAGATGTTGAAGAAGTCGAACGTGAACGTGTCGCCGATGCCGTTCAGCACCTTGCTCTGTCCGTCGATGTTGTCGACCAACGCGACGTTGACGCCGCAATTGATCAGGCAGTCCGTCGCGACCGACGTCGAGACGGATGAGGTCGCGCCATCGATCTCGAACAAGATGCCGGCGTGCGCCAACGTGGCTGCGCAGGCGAGGGTCAGTGCGGCAACGGATCGGAACAGCGATTTCACGTGCGTGTCTCTCGGCAAATTGAACTCAGTGCCGAAAGCTATACAAACTCCGTGCCGCATATGACTTCTCCAATCCCGACAATGACTTGCGCGTAGCCGATCGGCGGGCCAGCGCGCAACCGTAAAGTTTGTCGACGCTTTTCGGGCGACCGCCAGAACGCCTGTAAAGGTGCCAGCCAGGCCTCGATGCCGCGCCGGGGCCGCCATTCCATATAATCGCCCGCCATTCTCGCCGCGGACCCACCAATGCACTGGCCCGATACCGTCACGCTCTCGAGCGATCGCGTCACGTTGGCCCCCCTCGACCGCGGTCACCTCGAGCCACTACGTACCGCGGTCGCCGACGGCGAGTTGTGGGCGCTCTGGTATACGTTCGTGCCGACGCCGGACGCGATGAGCAGCGAGATCGAGCGCCGCCTCAAACTGCGCGACACCGGTTCGATGCTGCCGTTCACCGTGATCGAGAACGCGACTGGCGAGCCGGTCGGCATGACGACGTTCATGAACATCGACGCGGCGAACAAGCGCGTCGAGATCGGCTCGACGTGGTACCGCAAGCGCGTTCAGCGCACCGACGTCAACACGCATTGCAAGTTGCTGCTGCTGCAACACGCGTTCGAGACGCTCGATTGCATCGCCGTCGAATTCCGCACGCACTTCTTCAATCACCAGAGCCGCCGCGCGATCGAGCGGCTCGGCGCGAAGCTCGACGGCATACTGCGCAACCATCAACGCGCGTCGAACGGTACGCTGCGCGACACGTGTGTGTACAGCATCGTCGCCGCCGAATGGCCGACGGTGAAAGCGCACCTGACGTTTCAGTTGAGTCGCGCACGCGATTCGAAATCTCTCGGAGATCATTGATCGAGAATGCGCTCCACCGTATCGAGCGTCTCGTTTCGATCCGGCCACCGCGCGGGTTCGCCCGTAAACGGCTCTGCGACGACGAACGATTGCCGCAGCGCTGCGAGCAACCGGTGCGCCTTGGCGACGGTCGGATCCTCCGATGCGGCTTCCACGGCAGCGCCGAACCGCTCGAACTTCGGATCGATTCGGTCGTAGGCCGCGAATAGATCCTTCACGCGGCGGGCCGCCGCGACGTGCCGCCGCCCCACCACGTCGTCGACCAACGCGTCGGACAGCGACGCCAACGGATCGATCGAGGGGAAGATCCGCTTCCTCGCGCGGCGGCGATCCAGCACGATCTGCGCCCCGTACGGCGCCGACAGAGCGGACCACACGTCTGCCGGA
>DASRZO010000539.1:0-3548 GCA_035686405.1 Pseudomonadales bacterium
CAATGTTTCATCGTCGAGTACGCGTCGCGCAAAGCTCGCCCATTCGCGATCGTTCTGGATCGAGATGATCAGCGAATGTCCGTCGGCGGTTTCGAACATGCCGTACGGCGCAACCGTCGGATGCGCCATACCGATATTGTCAGGCGCCGTGCCCAAGTAGTCATGGTGCAGCAGCGGCACCGCCATCCAATCGGCGATCACGTCGAACAGCGACAACGCCAGTCCCTCGCCGCGACCGGTACGCGCGCGGCACGCGAGCGCTTCGTGAATCGCCAGCGCCGCGCTGACGCCGGTCGCGATGTCGCACACCGAGACGCCGATCCGCGCCGGCTTGCCGTGCTCGCCCGACACCGTCGCGAGGCCCGTCTCCGCTTGCACCAGCAGGTCGTACGCCTTCATCTGCGCGTACGGGCCGGTGTCGCCGTAGCCCGAGATGTCGCACGTGATCAGCCGCGGATGACGCGCGCGCAGTTGCGCCGAGCCGAAGCCCGCCCGTTCGGCCGCACCGGCGGCGAGGTTCTGCACGAAGACGTCGGCGCGCGCGAGCAATCGTTCGAGCAGCGCCGCGTCGGCCGTTTGCTTGATGTCGAGCACCAGCGACTCTTTGCCGCGGTTGAGCCACGTGAAGTACGACGACGCGCCGTTTGCAGCGCGGTCGTAGCCGCGCGCGAAATCGCCTTCCGGCCGTTCGATCTTGATCACGCGGGCCCCGGCGTCCGCGAGTCGGCACGTCGCCATCGGTGCCGCGACCGCTTGTTCGAGCGCGACGACGAGCACGCCTTCGAGCGGCGCGGGTGCGTTTGCCACCATCAGAACGACCGCGGCATCCCGAGCACGTGCTCGGCGACGAAACTCAGGATCAAGTTCGTCGAGATCGGTGCGATCTGATACAGCCGCGTCTCGCGGAATTTCCGTTCGATGTGATATTCGCGCGCGAACGCGAAGCCGCCGTGCGTCTGCATCGCGACGTCGCCGGCGCGCCACGACGCTTCGGACGCGAGCATCTTCGCCATGTTCGCTTCGGCGCCGCAGTCGACGCCCGCGTCGAACATGCGCGCCGCCTTGTCGACCATCAACGCCGCCGCTTCGATCTCCGTGTAGCACCGCGCGAGCGGGAACTGCACACCTTGGTTCTGGCCGATCGGCCGGTTGAACACGATGCGTTCGTTCGCATACGCGACCGCTTTGTCGATGAAATAGCGGCCGTCGCCGACGCACTCGGACGCGATCAGGATCCGCTCCGCGTTCATGCCGTCGAGAATCACCTTGAAGCCGCGCCCCTCTTCGCCCAACAGATTCGCTGCGGGGACGGCGAGATCGGTGAAGAACAACTCGCACGAATGGTGATTGATCATCGCGTCGATCGGCCGCACGTCGAGACCGTGCCCGACCGCGTCGCGCAGATCGACGATGAACGCCGACAAGCCTTCGGTCTTGCGCGCGACCTTGTCGCGCGGCGTCGTGCGCGCGAGCACCAGCATCAGATCGGAGTGCTCGACGCGGCTGATCCACACCTTCTGGCCGTTGATCAGATAGTGGTCGCCGACGCGCGTCGCCGTCGTTTTCAAATTCGTCGTGTCGGTGCCGGTCGTCGGCTCGGTGACGCCGAAGCTCTGTAAGCGCAACTCGCCCGAGGCGATCTTCGGCAGATACGTACGCTTCTGTTCTTCCGAACCGTGCCGCAAGATGGAACCCATCACGTACATCTGCGCGTGGCACGCGCCGGCATGCGCGCCGGAGCGACTGATCTCTTCCATGATCGCCGCCGCTTCGAGCACGCCGAGACCCGCTCCGCCGTACGCTTCCGGAATCAGCGCCGTCAGAAAACCGGCTTGCGTCAGCTCGCGCACGAACTCGGTCGGATAACCGCGCACGCCGTCGAGTTCGAGCCAATAGTCTTCGCCGTAACGCGCGCACAGCGCTTTGACCGCCGCTCGAATTTCGCCGATGTGCGCTTCGCGCGCCGCGTGTTCCATTGCTTCTCCTGTTCGTCGCGTCCGGAGTAATCTCGTCCGCGCCATTCAACCACGATCGACTCGATTCACAACCCCTCGAGTCGCCCTGCGCGAGGATCCACGATGACGCTTTCGCTCGGTGCCCACGTCGGCCAACAGAACATGTCGATGGACGCGATGCGCGCGCTGTGGCGCAAGCTCGACCGCTCGAAGTTCGATTGGATCTCGGCGTGGGATCACTTCTACGAAGCGCCGCCGGCCGGCGGCACGCAACCGCACTTCGAAGCGCTCGCGACGCTCGGCGCGCTCGCCGCCGAGACACGCCACGCGCGGCTCGGCTGCCTCGTGTTCTACGTCGGCTATCGCAATCCCGCGTTGCTCGCGAAAGCCGCGACCACGCTCGACCACATCAGCAACGGCCGCTTCGAACTCGGCATCGGCGCCGGGTGGCACACGTGGGAAGCGAAGGCGTACGGCTATCCGTTCCCGGAACTCAAGGCGCGACTCGACATGCTCGACGAAGCCGCGACGTTGATCCGCGGCATGCTGACGCAAGAACGCACGACCTTTCACGGCAAGCACTTCTCCGTCGAAGACGCATCGTGTTTGCCGCGCCCGATCCAGCAGCGCCTGCCGATCTGGATCGGCGGCGTCGGCGAGAAACGCACGCTGAAACTCGTCGCGCGCCACGCCGACGGTTGGAACGCCGCATACGTCGCGCCGCAGGAGTTCGCTCGCCTGAGCGGCGTGCTGGATCAATGGTGCGAACGCACGAACCGCGATCCGCGGAGCGTCAAGCGCGGCGTGAATCTGATGTTCAACCTCGCGCTCGATGCCAAAGGCGTCGCCGCCGAAACGGAACGCTTGAAGAAAGATTGGGGGCCGGCATCCGCGCGCGTCGCGAACGGTGCTTTGCTCGGGACGCCCGCGCAAGCGGTCGAACGCATCCTCGAATACGCGAACGCCGGCGCGACCGAAATCAACATCGCGCTGCGCGCGCCGTGGAACCCGGAAGCGCTCGATGCATACATCGAATCGGTGATGCCTGCAGTACGACGCGCTGCGAGTTAGCCACAGCCGAAACGCGACGCCGTCAGCACACCGTCGAAGCGCGACGCCGGCAAGGTGGGGGCGGCAATCATCGCGCCGGACTCTGAGCGACATGGATGTCGCGACGAAGCCTACATGGATGTATTCACGGCGTGTCCGGCGCGGTGATTGCCGTCTCCACTGTCATCACCGCACCTTAGTCGTACGCGCCCGGATGCACCCTCTACTCCGACTCACCGCGATCGCTTCGCCAGCGCGTCCGCAAACGCCAACACCCGCTCCGCCTCGACCACGTGCAGATTCTCCACGAGCCGCCCATTGACGACCGCCACCCCTTTCCCCGCCCGTTGGGCGTCGGCCCACGCCGCCACCACCCGCCGCGCTTGCTCGACGTCCTGAGCGCTCGGTCCGAACACCGCGTTCGCGATCTCCACCTGCGTCGGATGGATCAGCGTCTTGCCGTCGAAGCCGAGATCGCGGCCTTGTTGGCAGACGCGCTCGAAGCTCGCGAGATCCTTGAAGTCGAGATGCACACCGTCGAGC
>DASRZO010000540.1:0-4013 GCA_035686405.1 Pseudomonadales bacterium
GAAACGCATGACGCTACTCCGTGGGATCAGTTGTTGCCTTGGCCTTCGATCGCGAAGCACCCGTTCGAACCGTCTTGCGGGCACGACACGACATAGGCGCGTCGTTGGTTGCAGCCGGCGACGCCGATCGTGTACTCGGCGCGCTCGACGCCGCGGACCAACGGGCCGTTGATCGGCGGTTGCACCACTTCGCTCGACAGCACCGAACCCGTCGCTTGCGGGCAGTTCATTTCGAACTGGCCGCGATTGACCGCGACTTGCATCGCCTGCGCTTGCGATCCGGCGAGGATTTGTTGGTTCGATTGGCACGCCGACAGCGCGATTGCGACGGCGAGGACGGCAACAGGTGCGCGCAGCATCTTCATGTTCTTGTCTCCTGTGGATGGCGGCGTGCCCAGATCACGCCGGAAGGAGGTCGATACTGCGCAAGCCGCAGCGAAAGTGCAATTTGGCGAAAGACCTAGTCGCCACCGGGTTGGGCCGTTCGCTATGCTGCGCGGTCGTATCGGCGCACGACATCACGGGGTTGGATCATGAAACAGTTCGAAGGCAAGACCGCGGTCGTCACCGGGGCCGCGAGCGGTATCGGTCGCGCGCTCGCAACGCGATTCGCGCAGGCGCGCATGCAAGTGGTGCTCGCCGACATCGAGAAGGACGCGCTCGATCGCGCCGTGCGCGAGTTGGAAGAGCGCCAGCATCGCGTGATCGGCGTCGTCGCGAACACGATGGTGCGCGAGTCGGTCGAAGCGCTCGCAAAGCGCGCGATCGACGAGTTCGGCAAAGTCCACATCGTCTGCAACAACGCCGGCATCGCCGCGATGGCGGGCGGCATGAAGCCGATCTGGGAAGTGTCGGATCGCGACTGGCAGTGGGTGATGGGCGTGAACTTCTACGGCGTGCTGTACGGCATTCAGGCGTTCGTACCGCACATGCTCGCGCACGGCGAGGAAGGCCACATCGTCAACACCGCGTCGCTCGCGGCCGTCATGCCGGGCGGCGGCACTTACGGCGTCAGCAAACACGGCGTGTTGGCGCTGACGGAAACGCTGCAGCAAAACTTGACGACGGCGGGCGCGAAGATCGGCGCGTCGGTGCTGTGTCCCGGCTTCGTCAACACGAACATCTTCGACGCCGAGCGCAACCGGCCGAAGGAACTCGCGACGAAGGCCGCCGGCGATCTCGGCATGATGACGGAGATCGGCCGCAACATGCTGGCGGCGGGCAAGCAGCCGACCGAGGTCGCCGAGATCGTGTTCAAGTCGATCGAAGAGAATCGCTTCTACATCCTGCCGCATCCGGCGTGGGATCCGATCGTGCGCTCGCGAGTCGATGCGATTCTCGCGCGCGGCGCACCGATGACGATGGACATGGAGGACATGATGCGGCGGCGCGCGGCCGGCGAGCAGTTCTGATGAGCGCCTGGCAGGTTCGCCGCTTAGCGGGCGCGTTGGGCGGTGAGGTCCGCGGCGTCGATCTCGCTGCGGTGTCCGCTGCCGACGTGAAGCGCATCGAGGCGCTGTTGCTCGAACACCTCGTGCTGTTTTTCCCTGGTCAGACGTTGACGATCGATCAGCACGTCGCGTTCGGGCGGCATTTCGGGGTGCTCGAAGGCCACCCGAACCTGAAGAACCCGTTCACGCCTCACACCGAAGTGTTCGAGCTCGCGGCGAGTCACGGCGGCGTCGCCGACGAGTGGCACACCGACATCACGTTCCAGGAACAACCGGCGCTGATGTCGGTGCTGAAGATGGTCAAGTGTCCGCCGACCGGTGGCGACACGATGTGGGCGAGCCTGTACGCGGCGTACGACGAACTGTCGGCGCCGATGCGCGAGTTGTGCGACGGACTGACCGCGTTGCACGACGCGGCGCCGCACAACCGGCCCGAGCAGATGGCCGTACATCCGGTCGTCCGCGTGCATCCGTTGACCGGCAAGCGCGCGCTGTACGTGAACGAGCATTTCACTCGGCGCATCGTCGAGATGAACGCGACCGAGAGCGACATGTTGCTGCGGTACCTGACGAAATGGGTGTCGAACCCGCGCTTCACGGTCCGCTATCGATGGACCGAAGGCACGATCGCGATGTGGGACAACCGCTGCACGCAACACTTCGTGCTGAACGACTTCGTCGGGGAGCGGGTGATTCAGCGCGTCACGGTGATGGGCGACACGCCGGTCGGTTCGCCGCCGCGCTGGGAACCGTGGGTGCGGCCGGGTCCGTTGTCGGCGGCGAGCCGGCACGACCGGCAACTGCATCAATGGCTGGCGAAGCGGGCGAAGGCGGATCGCGAAGCCGGTTAGAGACCGTGGCACGTCGGCGGGATGACGGTGTGTCGATTCCGTCGAGTGGAATCCGTAGGACACAGATATGGCGATGTACTTCATCCTGACGCAGACGATCACCGATCCAGGCCGATATCAGCGCGAATATCTGCCGGGCGTTCGGCCGTTTCTCGAGAAATATCGCGCCGACGTGCTGGTCGCCGATCACGCGGCGACGCCGCTGCAAGGCGAGCCGAAGCAGAGCGTCGTCGTGATCAGGTTTCCGTCGGAGGAAATGTTCAGAGGTTTCCTGGACGACCCGGGCTATCACCCGATCAAAAAGCTGCGCTTCGCGATCACGACCAATGCGCACGCAGTGATGGCGAGCGAGTTCCGCGTCCCGACCTGACGACGACGTTCGGGTGCACGCGGATACTGGCCAATCGGAGAACCGCTGCACGATCGCGGGATCGAACAGCAACGCCCGCGAATCGAGCGAGGCGGGACAGGTCGTCGCTACGTCACTCCGTCCAAGTCAGCACGTCGCCCGCCTGTTTCAGCAGCATCGTTCCGGGGAATACGCGTAGCCGCCACGGTTCGAGTTTGAGCGCGGCGAAATTCGGCGACGTCGGCGAGTCCCACCCGGGGATCATCGCGGGGTCGTAGCCGACCGGTGCCGGGCCTTCCTTGAAGAGCTTCCAGACTCTGCTGCGCGTGTCGTCGTCGAACGCCCACTCGGCGCGACACTCGGCGACGCACGTATCGTGCGACGGCGTCCAGTAATTACACGACACGTACGGGCTCGCGTTGAGATGCGCGCGCTTCGTCGGCGTCGGGCCGGTCGCGATCCAGCCGGTCAACTCGCGGCCGTCCCACTGCCAGATCGGGTGCAGGATGCGGGAACGGGGCCGGCCATCGGCGTCGACGGTGGCGACCGTGCACCAGACGATCTGGTGCGCCATCTTCACGAATGCCGGTGCGGTTTGCTTGAGCGTGTTCACGTACTTTCCTCCAGGTCGACTCGTGCGCGGTGCGCGGCGGCGAAGCGAGGTTAGCGAACGTGCGCCGGTGCGCGCTACCCCGACCGTTGCGCGCCGTATCTCGCGCTGGTGCCGCGCCGCGGCGATGAGGCACGATACGACGCATCTCGTTCGGCGGTATCTCCGATGACGCAACTCGAAATCACCGAGCACACGGTGAAAAGCGGTTCGCACTCGACGTTCTACTTGGCGTGCGGCCCGAGCGACGGGCCGCTGATCGTCTTCGCGCACGGCTGGCCGGAGCTCGCGATCAGTTGGCGGCACCAACTGCCGGCGTTCGCGGCGCTCGGCTTTCGCGCGATCGCACCGGACATGCGCGGCTACGGACGCTCGTCGGTGTATCGCGCGCACGATGCATACGCGCTCGAGCACATCGTCGGCGACATGCGCGCCTTGATCGACTCGTTGGGTCGCGAGCGGGCGGTGTGGGTCGGCCACGATTGGGGCAGTCCGGTCGTGTGGAGCATCGCGAGCCATCATCCGGAACGGTGCGTCGCGGTCGCGAACCTGTGCGTGCCGTACTACACGCTCGAACGCGGCCTCGACGCGTGCTTGCCGCTCGTCGACCGCACCTTGTATCCCGCCGACGAATATCCGGCCGGGCAGTGGGAATACCAGCTGCACTACCAAGAAGATTTCGCGGGCGCGACGCGCGAGATGGACTCCGATCCGTACGCGATCGCCAAGATCCTCTTCCGCAAAGGCGATCC
>DASRZO010000541.1:0-6224 GCA_035686405.1 Pseudomonadales bacterium
GGATCCGTCTCGTTCATTGCCGCTTCGCGAAGTTGGCGGGCGACGACGTCGTCGTCTTTCGAGTTCGCCACATCGCTCGGCACGCTCGCGACTTCCGCGTTGCGTTGCGACGGCATCGGCGGAGCGGGGGCGTCCGGCGGAATCGGCAAGCCGCTCGTATCCGGCATACCGCCACCGCCGCTACCGGCGCCGCCGGCGATGCCGCCTTTGCCGGCACCGCCCGGCATGCCGGTGCCACCGGCACCGGCAGCACCGCCGGCCCGACCCGCGGCGTTGCCTTTGCCGCCGCTCGCGCCTGCGCCGCCGGCGCCATCGCCCGCGCCGTCGTCGGACGTGCCCGCGCCTTCATTCGCGCGCGACAGGATCGAGCCGCGTTCCGCCAGGATCGCGCCGTCGAAGTCTTTCAACGCCTTGTCGAGTTCGCCGTCGCCGACATCCGCGTTGCCGCCGCGACCGCCGGCGCTGGACGCGCCCGCTTGGCCGTTGCCGCTCTTGCCGCCCGGACCCGAGCCTTGCGCAGCGCCGCTGCTTGCCGTCTGCACGCCGCCTTTGCCGCCGCCGCCCGGTGAGCCGTTGCCGGCAGTCTGGGTTCCGTTGCCGTTGGCGCCGCCGTTTTGCGTACCGCCCGCACCCGCAGTTTGCGTTCCGGCGTTGCCGCCGCCGGCTTGCGTTCCGCCCGCACCGGCGGTTTGCGTTCCGCCGTTGCCGCCGCCGGTCTGCGTTCCGCCCGCGCCGGCAGTTTGCGTTCCGCCGCTGCCGCCGCCGGTTTGGGTTCCGCCCGCACCGGCGGTTTGTGTTCCGCCGTTGCCGCCTGCGCCTTGTTGGGTGCCGCCGGCGCCGGCCGCCGCGGTAGCGCCATTGCCGTCGCCGCTCTTGTCGCCTTGACCGGCCTCGGTGCCGTCACCTTGCGCGCCGCCGCCCGATTGCGCGTCTTGGCCGCCTGCGCCGTTGGCGGCGTCTGTGCCGTTGCCGGTCGCGACTTGGCCGTTCGGACCGTTCTGACCGGCGTCGGTACCCGTCCCATTGCCGTTCGTATTCGTGCCGTCGTTCTGGTTGGTCCCGTCGGGCGAGTTGCTGCCTTGCTCGGCGCGTTGACGGCGCGCTTCTTCGAACACGTCACGCGCCCCGGCTGCGGTCGACGGATCGAAGGTCGGTTGGCCCGCGCCGCCGGTGCCGGAGCTGCCGTCTTTCGACGCCGTTTGCGACCCGGCGGTGCCGCCGCTCGAATCGCTGCTCTGACTACCCGACGTCGACGCGGTGCTGCTGCCGGTCGAGCCCGACGACGAACTCTGGCTGCCTTGACTGCCCTGGCTGCCCTGGCTGCCTTGACTGCTCTGACTCGTCTGCGGGCTCTGGCTACCGGAGCTCGACGAACTGCTCGGGCTCGACGGGCTGCTCTGACCGGGCGACGAGCTGCGCGACGACGATGAACTGCTCGATGAACTCGACGACGAACTGCTCGAGGAGCTCGACGAACTAGATGGCATCGAAGGCGTCGACTGCTTGCTGCTCGACTGCTGCGATTGGCAACCCGCCAATGCACCGACGACGATCAGCGCACACGCCGTCAGGAAGGGTTGTCTGCGGTTCATGAAGCGCGTCCTTTTAGCTACGTCTGGGCTCGCAGTCGGGCTCGTGAAGAAGCGCGAATCGATGCGTGAAATGCCGCCGAATCATAGAGCATTTGAGCTTCGATCCGAAATCGAGTTCAGACCTCGATCACGCGGCTCAACGTGCGAACTCGCGTTTGGTTGACCGCGTGTTCAACCCGCCGCGTTCGGTGCGGCTGGCGCCTCCGGCGCGTCGTCCGGCGTTTCCGCTGGAGCCTTCGATCCATCCGCCTTCTGCCCGCCGGGTTTCGCGTCGGGCGCCTGCGGTTGGGGGTAGTACACGAACGTGTGGCGATAGATCTGATTCGGCACTGCGATCGGTACGTCGCCGGCGAAGCGCGGCCGGTAGCGGGCGGCCCGCATGCCGCGCCTGACCTTGATATCCATCATGCCGTCCGGCTCCGACGACACGGTCTTCAGGTCGCCGATGCTGCCATCGTCATTGACGGTGAAGCTCACTTCGACGTGGCCTTCCGTTGGGTTCGAGCGCAGCGCCGGCGGCGGGGCCGGCGGGCCGTCCGGAATCGGCCGATACAGCACGGTCGGTTTGAAGTACGCCTCGATCTGCTCGTCGGTGAGCTCGGCCTTGGTGCGCATGAGTTGGCGCGCGTGTACGTACACCGGGGTCGCGCGGTTCGCCTTATCGAACAACAGATACCAATCGCCGAGGTCGAGTTCGGCAGCGACCAGGTCCATCGGCTTCGCGTCGGGATTCGCCTGGGTGATCTTCACGACCTGAATCAGTGCGGCTTCGCCGGGGCCGAAGCGATTGACGACGATGGCGGGCATGTCCCCAACGGTCGGCATCGCCGACGAGCCGAGCAGCGCCTGATTCTGTTGCTGGCGCGGGTCGTAAGGTTCGTTCGGCGGAAAACGCTCGTCCCGATACGTGGTCGCCAAGCCACGCAATGCCGGCACCATCGCCGGATCGAGTTCGCTGCTCGTGCGCGCGATGATCTGCACGGCGCGTTCGTACAGCCCGCGCGCGAGAAAGATGTTCGACGAGCGCTCGTACCATGCCGCGAGCTTGTAAAGTCCCGGTAGGATCGACGGCGAAAATGGTCCGTACGCGCGCACCAACGTCTCGTACGCGTACTCTTGGCGATCGTTCGCCTTGTCGACTTGTCCCTCCGCGGCGAGCGTTTCAGCTTCGCGATAGACGAGATCGACTTGCGTTGGGGTGTGCAGCCCCTCGGTCACGCGCGCGATGTGCTGCCCCTGTTCGTAGGCGCGTAGCGCTTCTTTGTACTTTCCTTCGCCCTTCAACGCGTCGCCGAGCAGCGTGTACGGTGTCACCAGCGACGGGTCGTAGCGTGATGTTTCATGTTCGAGGTCGGAGACGATCGTCTGCAGTTGCGATTCCGCGTCGGCGTATTCGTGCGAATTCAGCAGCATGATCGCGTGGGTGATGCGGTTGCCCGCGTCCGCGTTCGGCGCAACGACTGCGCTCGTCGGTGCGGCGCCGTCGGCTGCGGACGGCACCATGGCGTCGATCGCGTTCGGTACGTCGTTGCTCCGCGCGCTCGTTTGTTTGCCGTTCGTAGCCGCAGGGGCCGGCGTTGAACCCGCTGCGGGCGCGGCAGGCGAAGCGCCCTGGGTCGTTGCGGTCGCCGGCACCGCGACATTCGGCGTCGCCTGGATCTGCGGTGCAGACGTCGACGGAACGTCTGCCGCATGCGCGACTGCGCACATCGTCGCGACGGTCAGACACACGACCCCACACGCAATCCGCATTTGCTTCGCTCGGTCTCGACTCTTTGATCGACCGGTCACGACGGTCCGTGTGCCGGGCGCGAAAGTCTCAAATCGGCCTCGAGGCAAGTCAAGGACGCCGCGTCGCGCAATGGGACGGCCTGCCATGCGTCGCACGGGCCTGCTTGTTACCATCGCGCGCTGCAACCGAACGAGGGCTGCATGAACGCCACGGACCAATGTCTCGACGCACGCGGGCTGACGTGCCCGGAGCCGTTGATGCTCGTGCGCAATCGCATTCGCGAGATGCGCTCGGGCGAGGTGTTGTGTGTCGTGGCGACGGATCCATCGACCGAACGCGACTTCGCGAACTTCTGCCGCTTCATGGGCCATCAGATGGTCAGCCACGAGCGCCGTGGCGACCAACATCACTATCGGTTGCGCAAAGGCTGATTCCAAAGCCGTGTCGCGTTTCTATTTCGCTTACGGCAGCAACATGGATCCGGCCCGCGTGGCCCAGCGCGGTTTGCGCGTGGAATCGATCCGCGGCGCGCGCCTCGACGGCATGCGCCTCGCGTTCGACAAGCAATCGCGTGAACACCCTCGGAGCGGTCACGCGAATCTCGCATTCGAACGCGGTGCGTGTGTCGAAGGCGTGTTGTACGCGCTGTGCGACGATGTCGAGATCGCGCGCATGGACCGCTTCGAACGCGCGCCGATCAACTACAGCCGCGACATCGTCGTCGTGACCACGGCGCACGATCGCGTCGCCGCTTGGACGTATTTCGCGAATCCGGCGGTCACGCGCAGCGGGCTGCGGCCGGAACGCGCGTATCTGGCCCATCTGCTCGCCGGACAGCCTTATCTGTCGAGCGCTTATTTCGAGCGGCTGCGCGACGTTCGGTGCGTCGATGACTGACGCGGCCGCCATTCGCATCGCGGCGACGTTCAACCGTTTGTTCGGCCCCTCGCACCGCGTCACGATGGTCGGCGGCGGAGCAGAACCGTTGTACGAGCCGGAAACGCCGGCGCATCCGGCGCGGGTGGTCTTCACCTACGACTATCCGGCGAGTGCGCTGCACGAAGCGGCGCATTGGTGCATCGCAGGCGCCGCACGGCGGCGGTTGCGCGACTACGGCTATTCGTACGCGCCGGGACCGCGCGAATCGATCGCGCGCGGCGGATTTTTCGCGAGCGAGTGCGACGTACAGGCCGTCGAGGCGTTGCTCGCCGAAGCGTGCGACGTGCGCTTCGTGATCAGCGCCGACGACTTCGCCGCGCCGCAAGCGGAACTCGACGATTTCGAACGGCGCGTGCGCGAGCGCATCGAACACCGCCGCGTGCACGGCCTCCCGCGTCGGGCGGAACGGCTTCGCGCCGCGTTGCGCGCGGAGTTCGGTCGTGGCTGAGCGCGTCGACGTCGTCGTGATCGGCGCCGGCGTGGTCGGCCTCGCGTGCGCCCGCGAGTTCGCGCGCGCCGGACGCGATGTCGTCGTACTCGAACGCCACGGTCAGATCGGCACCGAAACCAGCAGCCGGAATTCGGAAGTGATCCACGCCGGGATCTACTACGACGTCGGCAGTGCGAAGGCGCGGTTGTGCGTCCGCGGCAAAGCACTGCTGTATCGACACTGCGAGGTGTACGGCGTGCCGCATCGGCGCTGCGGCAAGATCATCGTCGCGACCGACGAGTCGCAATTCGACACGCTGCGCGGGTACCAACAACGGGCGCTCGCCAACGGCGTCGGCGAGTTGCGGTGGCTGACGCCGGCGCAGGTGGCGCGATTGGAGCCGGCGGTGCGGTGCGTCGGTGCCGTGCACTCGGCGACGACGGGCATCGTCGACAGCCACGCCTACATGGAAAGCCTCGTCGGTGATCTCGAAGCGCACGGCGGGGTCGTCGCGTTTCACGCCGATGTCGTCGACGGTCGCGCCGAACACGGTCGCGTGCGCGTCGATACGTCGGAGTTGTCGCTCGACGCGGCGGTGGTCGTGAACTCGGCCGGACTCGCCGCGCCCGATCTCGCGCGCACGCTCGCCGGCCCGAACGCGGCGTTGCCGCGGGCGTACTACGCCAAGGGCCAGTACTACGCGCTCAGCGGCCGCTCGCCGTTCAACGCGCTCGTCTATCCGGTCGCAGAAGCGGGTGGACTCGGCGTGCACGTCACGCTCGATCTCGCCGGCCAAGCGCGGTTCGGTCCCGACGTCGTGTGGATCGATTCGGTCGACTACACGTTCGACGAGCGGAACCGCGCGCGCTTCCTGACCGCGATCCGGCGCTACTACCCGGATCTCGACGAGGCGAGGCTGCAGCCGGGCTACACCGGGATTCGGCCGAAGATCTCCTCGCCGAACGAACCTGCCGCGGACTTCCGCATCGTCGGCCCCGCCGAACACGGCGTGCCGGGCCTCGTGCACTTGCTGGGCATCGAATCGCCGGGATTGACGGCATCGCTCGCGATCGCGGAAGACGTCGTCGCCGCGGCCGGGGTAGGTCGTTAGGTGCTGCGCGTCGGGTTGCTCGTCAACCCGGTCGCCGGCCTTGGCGGGGCGGCCGCGCTGAAGGGCAGCGACGGCGCCGAGACGCAACGAGTCGCGCGCCAACGCGGTGCAGTACCGCAGGTGCGTGCGCGCGTGGTCGCGGCGCTCGCACCTTTACGGAATCGTTTGGGCGAGTTCGAGTTCTCGACCTGGGGCGGGGCGATGGGCGCAGATATCCTGCAGTCGATCTCGATTGCGGCGCGCGTCGTCGGAGAACCGGCCGATCCGTCGACTGCAGCCGATTCGCGCGCAGCCGCGCGCGCGTTGCGCGATGCCGGTATCGACGTATTGCTGTTCGCCGGCGGCGACGGTACGGCGCGCGACCTCGCATCGACGCTGCCCCTCGGATTGCCGGTGATCGGCATTCCGAGCGGCGTGAAG
>DASRZO010000542.1:0-3222 GCA_035686405.1 Pseudomonadales bacterium
GTTGAAGTACGCATAGTGAAAGAACATGCGGAAGTAGTTTTTCCGCACTCTGCGAAAGAGTTCCGCGGTGGTTGCCGGCTGCGCGCGGTTGGCATCGTCTTCACCGTAGACCAACTCCTTGCGATACGCGGCCTCGACCCGCTGGTTGCGAAAGTTCAAACCGGGCAAACGAATTCCAGCCGCCGCGAGCAGCAGCGTGCCGAACAACGACCAGACGATCGAGGCGACGAGCAAAGGCTCGGGAATGACGCCGACGATGGGCAGTTCGGATACGTAGGCGGACAGCGCTGCGAGCACCGGTAGGAACGCGACCAGCGTCATCAGCGACTCGACGATCGACACGCCGAGGTCTTCGACGATCGTCGCGAAGCGCATGGTGTCTTCCTGAATGCGCTGCGCCGCGCCTTCGATGCTGCGCACCTGTTGCCAGCGCGCCATGTAGTAATCGTTCATCGCGGTGCGCCAGCGAAACACGTAGTGGCTGACGAAGAACCGCGTGGCGACATAGACGGCCACCCACACGAAGGCGATCTGGGCGAAGATCAACATCAAGCCGTATAGATCGGCGGCGGTCTTCGTGCCGTCGCCCGACAGGGCAGTCTGCACGTCGTCGAAGAACGGCCGGCGCCAATTGTTGATCGCCACCGAAACCTGAACGTTGAAATAGGTGGTGAACAAGATCAGCGCGGTGCCGAAGATCGACCAACGCTGGTAGCGATGCGGCGAGACGATCATCCAAAACGCGGCGAACACGCCGAGAAACGCACCGCAGTAGCCGTAGAACCATAGCGCGTGCGGTGTGACGAAGTAGCCGAGCCCCAGGATCGGTTCCGCGTTCGGCGAATCCGGCGGAAATCCGAATCGCGCACCGGCGGCGGCGAACCCGCCGTACCAGAGCGCGACGGCGACGGCGATCCAGATCACGGCCGATGAAAAGAACAAACGCGGCCGCGGAAAGAATGACTTGAACATGTCGATGCACCTCCGGCACGTGCGGTCGTGTCGCCCCCGCGACATCGCGCCGGCGGAAGGTTAACGGAGTGGATGCTCGTCCAGCCATTTCGCGAAGAACGGTTCGAGACCGCCGAGCCGCAGCAACTGTCCCTGCGGACTATCCGGCGGATACGGCTCCCCAACGATTTCCTTCTGGCGCATCAGCATCGAAACGCAGCGGCGTGATGCGGTAGGCCGCCCGTTCATCTCGCACGCTTTCCGCGGAAGACGACGGGTGCCCTTCGATGTGCGGACCGTCTTCCGTGGAAGACGACGAAGGTGGGAAGCACGCGAAAGCGATGCGTTGCCTTCTACACCGCGCGCCGACTGTCGCGCGTGATCACCGCAACTTCAACGGCGGCGCCATTCCGATCAACGCCAAGAGTCCCCACACGGCGAGCGCCATGCCGCCGCAAAAATACAAAACGCGCGAGAAGTCGGTCGACCCTCGCGCCGATGCTGCCGGCCTAGTCGCGATGTGCATCGATACGGAACGGTAGCGAGCCGCGGACGTCACCGTCTCCGTATCGACTGCACCTCGACGATGTTGCTGCTACGCCCCCGCGAACTGCTGCGCCGCCTTCAGCAACGCGCGGCCTTCCAGGATCAGCAGGAGATTGCGCACTTCCAGCAGCGGCAGATCCCGCGCCGCAGTGGAACCGTTCAGTGCGTCCTTCATGCGCTGTGCGAGCGCGTCTCGCCGGGCGGCGAGCGACTGAATCTTGCGCTCGGTCGACAGGTACGTGTCGTCGTCGCTGCGAATGCCGTTCGTCGAAGCGACGATCAGCGAGTGCGCGAAGGCCCCGTACGGTGCGTTCAGCTGCTTGTACACGTTGCCGAGCTCGGTGAACGACAGGCTCGCGCCCCCCACTGCCGGCGTCAGCGCCTGCGTGATCGCGCGACCGTCGGGTTGGTAGTCGGTCGATAGCCCCACGAGCTTCATCATCGTCGGGACGATGTCGGTGTGGTCGGTCCACGTCGAGTCGTCGACGCCGCGTTGCTTCACGCCGGGTCCGACCATGCCGAGCCACGTCTGGCCGATGTCGTTCGAATAGTCGCCGTGGATCCACGCGAAGCCGTCGTTCACGCAGCCCTGGCTCGGGCTGGGGCACGGGCTGAACGTCTCGAAGAAGTAGTCCGGCTCGGCGAACATCGTGAACGACATCGTCCGTTGCGGGTCCGCATTGATCATGTGGATCGCCTTCAGCGTCGGCGCGTCGACGAGATACCGCGCGACCGGCGTCAGTTGCGTCGCGTCGATGTACGGGTCGAACGCTTCGAGATTCGCGGCCGCCTGCTCGAACGCGCGCAACGTCGGGTTCAGCACGACGTTGCCGGCCGCATCGACCGCCTGCGGCTGACCGTTGATGTAGAAGCTCGGTGCCGAGTCGAACGAAATGTCGTAGCCGGTGCCGGCGATCGTCGAGCCGATCAGCCACTTCATGTTGTAGCCGACCTCGCCAACGAGCGGACCATTCTGCGCGGCGGGTGGCCACGCCGTCGGTCCGTTCCACGGCGTGGTGCCGCCGTTCGTCACGTCGAAGATGCCGTGCGCTGGCTTGCCGCCCGTGGCGAGGCCGGGCTTCGTGTTGTAGGTGCACGGCACGTGCACGCCGTCGCAGTTCTGCGCCTGCTGGCCGGCGTAGTGGTCGTTCTCGTCGGCGGTGACGACGAAGAGCGTGTTGCTCGCATCGATGCCGTGCGCGGCGAGCCTGTCGATGAACTTCGCGAACGCATCGTCGTAGCTCTTCAGGGCTGCGACGTAGGCCGCCTCGCCCGGGCCGTAGGCGCCGCCGCCGGCGTGGTCGTCGTGCACGTCGGAGATGTAGGCGAAGGTGACCGGGATGCCGGCCTCCTGCATCTGCGCGACGTAGCCGAGGGTGTTCGCCGCCGACATGCCGTCGAAGCCGGGGAACCCGGGATTGCCGGCCGCATCCTTGATCGCATTCCCGTTGATGTCGTTCACCGCCGCCGCACCGCCCGTGATCGACGGATTGACGTACTTCGCCCCGAACAGCGCGAGATACCCGTTGTAGCCGCCGGGCTCGTCCGGAAGCGGATCGCTCTTCGCATGCGCGTTGCCCGCGCAGACGCTCGAGGCGGTCGACGCGCAATGCACGGCGATGCCGACGAAGTCCGTCGTGCGCAGCGCCGCCGGCTCGGCTGCCTCGGGGGAACCGGCGCCGTAGACGTTGTAGATGTCGCCGCCCGCCGCCGTCGAGTTGTTCT
>DASRZO010000543.1:0-3849 GCA_035686405.1 Pseudomonadales bacterium
TCGGCCAGACCGCCGGTGCGACGCACGATCGGGACCGTGCCGTAGCGCATGCTGTACATCTGATTCAAGCCACACGGTTCGAAGCGCGACGGCATCAGGAACACGTCGGCGCTCGCCTCGATGCGATGAGCGAGACCCTCGTCGAAGCGATTGACGTATGCGACCTTGCGCGGATGCCGACGACTCGCCGCGGCAAAACCTTCTTCGAGTTCGGCGGCACCGCTACCGAGCACCACGAGCTGGGCCGGTCGTCGTACGAGGCGGTCGACGATGTCGAGGACGAGATCCATGCCTTTTTGCGGCACCAACCGACTAACGATTCCGAAGAGGGGCCACGGCACGCGATCGAGCCCGAGCTCGCTCTGCAGCGCATCCCGGTTTGCAACCTTGCGGTCCAGCGTATCGCGATCGTAGCGCTGTCGAATGAGGCGATCGGTAGCGGGATTCCATTGCACCGTATCGATGCCGTTGACGATGCCGTGCAGTCGCGCCGCACGGTGGCGCAGCAAGCCGTCGAGTCCGCCGCCGTATTCCGGCGTGCAGATCTCTTTCGCGTAGGTCGGACTGACGGCCGTCAATGCATCGGCGAACGCGAGGCCGCCTTTGATGAACGAGAACCGGCCGTAGAACTCGACGGCGTCGGGCGTCCACCAGTGCGCCGGAAGGTGCAGCCGATCGAACGCAGCGCGGTCGAAGAGCCCCTGATAGTCGAGATTGTGGATGCCGAACACGGTTCGCGGTCGCTCCGCCCGTTCGGCGAGCATCGCACCCGCGAGTGCGGTCGGCCAATCGTTCAGGTGCACGACGTGCGGCCGAAAGCCTGCGACGCCGGCTGCGAGCCAAGCGAGCGCGTAACAAAACGTGCCGAAGCGCTCGGCGTTGTCCGGGAAATCGACGCCGTGCGCGTCGTGATACGGCGTGCCGGGACGGTCGAACAGGTCGGGGCTCGAGACGAGCCACAGCAGTATGCCGTCATCGAGCCGGGCCTCGAGCAACTCCACGCCGACGCCGGACACGCTCGTTCGCGCGACGGAACGGGTCGCATCGATGTGCTGCCACACTGCGGCGTACGCGGGCATGACGAGGCGCACGTCGGCGCCGAGGGCGACCAGTGCCGCCGGCAGCGCGCGGCAGACGTCGGCCAAACCGCCGGTCTTCGCGAACGGCGTCACTTCGCTCGATGCGAAGAGCACGCGCAGTGGATCGCGGCGAGCCGAAGTCCCGGTCACGGTTGCGAGGGTTCCACCGGTGTGGGCGCCGCTGCGCGGATCAGACCCAGCGCATCCGCCCCGTTTCGAACGGGTGACTCAACAGCGGATGGTGCGGGTAGGTTCGGATGCGATACGTCTGGCGACCGGAAAACGGCGGAACGAGCGACTGCGAACAATCGAGCGTGCCGTCCGACTCGTTGATCCGCCCGAGCGTCAGGTCGAACGGAAACGCCACCCAGCGCTCGGGCGGATCGTCGTCGTGCTCTGCGACCAGACACTCGACCCGCAAGTCGCTCGGTTGCAGTCCGTTCAAGGTCACGGTCACGCTGATCTCGAGTCCGGCGCCTTGCTCGAGCGCGGCGATCGCGACATCGCGCCTGCGAATCGAGACACCGGGCCAAGCTTCGATGACGCGGCGCTTCCAACGAGCCAACTCGGCCGCGCCGCGCGCGCCGTCGGCTCCGAGCGCACGGCCTTGACGCGCCGCCGGTCCGTACATTCGCTCGACGTAGTTGCGGACCATGCGTTCGGCGTTGAAGCGCGGAATGTTGGTCTTCATCGACGCCTTGGCCATCTTCACCCAATCGCCGCGCGGGCCGCGCTCGAAGTAGGCGGGCACGACTTTGCGTTCGAGCGTTTCGAGCAAGTCGTAGGCTTCCTCGCGCTGCCGGTAGTCGGCGTCCCAGCGTTTGTCGTGGGGACGGATCGCCCAGCCGTTGGAACCGTCGAATCCTTCGCTCCACCAGCCGTCGAGCACGGACAGGTTGATGCCGCCGTTCATCGCGGCCTTCATGCCGGAGGTTCCGCTCGCCTCGAGCGGGTGTTCGGGCGTGTTGAGCCAGACGTCGACGCCGGCGACCAAGCTGCGCGCGAGCGCGAGGTCGTAGTTCTCGACGATGTGCACGCGGCCGAGGAACGCTTTCGACATCGACAATGCGTGAATTTCGCGAATCAACTGTTGGCCGGGCGCGTCGTTCGGGTGCGCCTTGCCGGCCATGATCAGCACCACGGGACGCTCGTCGTCGCCGAGCAGCCGGGCGAGGCGCGCCGGGTCGGCGAAGATCAGCGTCGCCCGTTTGTACGTCGCGAAGCGTCGGGCGAAGCCGAGCAACAGCACGTCGCGGTGCGGATCCGCGAATAGCGCGACGGCGCGCTCGACCGTCGCCTCGGCGACGCCGTTACGCCGATGCTGTTCGGCGATGCGCCGCTTGAGGTCGGCGAGCACGAAGTCCTTCAGTTCCTGACGCAGGCTCAGGAAGCGGTGATCGGGCACCGAGTCGATGACCGACCAATACGCCTCGTTCGACAAATTGCTGCGCCAATTGCGTAGCCGAATGTCGAACAAGTTGACCCACTCGCGCGCGAGGAACGTCGGCAGGTGCACGCCGTTCGTCACATGGATGATCGGGTTTTCTTCCGGCGGGATCTCCGGCCAAACGTAACGCTCCATCGATGCCGCGACCACGCCGTGCTGGCGGCTCACGCCGTTGTGGTGGCGACTGCCGCGCAGCGCGAGCGCCGTCATGTTGATATGCCGGTTCTGCGAGTCGTTGCCGAGCGTCAGGATGTTGTCGACCTCGAAGCCCGCTTCTTTGCAGTAGCGGCCCAAATGTTGGACGACGAGCGACGCGTCGAACAAGTCGTGGCCCGCCGGCACCGGCGTGTGCGTCGTGAACACGCTCGATGCGGCCACGGCTTCGAGCGCGACCTCGAACGGCATGCCGCCGCTGCACAGTTCGCGGCAACGCTCGATGATTTGAAATGCGGCGTGGCCTTCGTTCATGTGCCACACCGTCGGGGCGTGGCCGAGCGCGCGCAACGCGCGTACGCCGCCGATGCCGAGAACGATCTCTTGCCGGATGCGCGTCGTCACGTCGCCGCCGTAGAGGCGGTACGTGACCGAGCGGATCGTGTCGTCGTTCTCGTCGATGTCCGAGTCGAGCAGCACGAGGCGCGAATGGCCCACGCGTCCGGACCAAATGCGCAGGCGAATCTCCTGGTCCGCGATCGGTGCCGACACGCGCAACTCGTGACCGTCGTGATCGCGGACGAGTTCGACCGGCAGATCCTCGAAGTGCGTGGTGTTGTAGAGCGCGATCTGCTCGCCGTGCTCGCCGAGGCGTTGCTCGAAGTAGCCCTGTCGATACAGCAACCCAACGGCGACGAACGGGATCGCGAGATCCGACGCCGCCTTGCAGTGGTCGCCTGCCAAGATGCCGAGGCCGCCCGAATAGAGCGGTACGCTCTCGTGCAATCCGAACTCGAGGCAGAAATACGCGATCAGATCGTCGGTGTCGAGGTCGGCGCGCAGCGCCGCCGGCATGCCTTTCGCGTGATACGCGTCGTACGCGGCGACGACGCGTCCGTACGCTTCGAGGAATGCCGGATCGTCGCTCGCGGTATCCAGTCTCGATTGAGCGACGCGGCGCAAGAACACGGTCGGGTTGCCGCCGCACGCGTCGTAGAGATCGTTGTCGAGATAGCGGAATAGCCCGCGCAGGTCGCGATCCCAACTGTAAATGAGATTGTTTGCGAGTTCGGGGAGACGCGTCAGCTTCGCCGGGACACGCGGACGGACTTCGAGCGAGAATCGAGAACCGGTCATCGCGCGCACGATCCCATGAAGCTCGATCCAACA
>DASRZO010000544.1:0-4637 GCA_035686405.1 Pseudomonadales bacterium
CCTACCAGGGCGCGGAACTAACGGCCCTGCTGAGCCGCGTGATCGCCGACCTGCCGGCGTTGCGTACCGACTTGCGTCACGAGCGCGGCGAACTGGTGCGCGCGACCGCGGCCGAAGCCGTCGCCCAGCACGCATCCGCCATTCGGCCGGAGCTCGACGCAGTCGCGAGCGCTCGCCCGATACCCGGCTTCAGCTTCGCGACGATGCTGATCGCGCTCGCAGCGTTGCTCTTCGCATTCGTCGCCTGGCGCGACGTGCGATCGGGTGCCGCGGCATCGACCGCCGCCTCCGACGCGAGCACGATCACCGATCGCGTCGCGGATCTCGAAGCGTCGCGTCGCGCCGATCGCGTGCGCGACGACGCCCGCTATCAGCGCGCGCTCGACGCACTGCAATGGGCTGTCAACCAAAACGCGTCGCTGCCGTTCGAGCAACTGCCGTTCGACGACGCGCGCGTCGATTACCTGCGCGATCTGTTGGAGCGGCTCGTGTCGCTCGGCTTCCACGGCCGCGTGCGCGTCGAGTCGCATCTCGGAGCGTTCTGCCTGGTCGACGACGCGGGCACCTACAAACTCGCGCCGCCGGACCTTCCGGTCGAAGGCTGCACGTTCGTCGGGCACCCCCTCGACGACTCGTCAGCGGTCAACGATCGGGAAACCGTCGCGTTCGCGGAGTTTTTGCGCAGCTCGCCGCTCTTGGCGTCGTCGGGCATTTCGCTACAGCTGATCGCGCACGACCGCGCGCACTCGTTGGCGGCCGTGCAGGAGCCCACGGGTGTCGGGAACGCCGGAGAATGGAACGCCATCGCCACGCGCAACAACCGGCTCGAGTTCTCGTTCGTTCCGACCGATGCACGCGCTACGCCGTAGCCCGCCGGCTGCCGCTCCTCGACGATCACCCAACGCGGCACGCCGCCGATCCGTCCTCAGCCCGATCGATCTCGGCGCGCGCAGCTCGCGCCGCCGCCGTGCTCATACGTCGAAGCGGAAATGCTCACCGTCGCGCACGATGCGCCCGCCCGTCGGCGATGCGAAGTGCGTACCGAGCACGAGCGTGCCGTCGCAGAAGCGCTGCATGAACGTTTGCCGCGTCTCTGCGGCGCGCACCGTGTCGACGTCGGCGACGTCGGGCCAACGCGGCCGCGCGAACTGCACCGGATGATGAAACAAGTCGCCGGTGATGATCGCGCGCTCACCGGCCGATTCGATCAACACGCTGACGTGGCCCGGCGTATGACCCGGCGTCGGCACGAGACTCACCTCACTCGTCAGGCGATGGTCGGACTCGACCAGATCGGCGAGCCCGGCGTGCAAGATCGGTTCGATCGAGTCGCCGCGCGCTTCTTTGCCGAACGGATCGACTTCGTGCTGCCAGAACTCCCATTCCTTGCGGCCGAACAGATAACGCGCCTTCGGAAACGTCGGCACCCATTCGCCGTCTTTCAGGATCGTGTTCCAGCCGACGTGATCGACGTGCAGGTGCGTGCACATCACGAAATCGACCGCATCGGTGCGCGCGCCGCGCGCCGCGAGTTGCGCGAGGAAATCGCTCTGCCGCTTGTTCCACTCCGGCACGTCGCGCGGCTTGTCGTTGCCGACGCAGGTGTCGACGATGATGCGCGCACCGTCCGACTCGATCAGGAACGAATGAAAGCTCAGCGGAATCTGATTGTCGTCGTGCAGAAAATGCGGCTTCAGCCACGCATGCATCGGCACCAGATTCTCCGGCACCGCATCCGGCAACAAGATCGTCGGCGACACGTCCATCAACATCTCGACGACGCGGCTGACTCTCACGCGGCCGATCTTCCAAGTCTCCATTTCCCCCTCCTCGACGCGACGTTCGACGTCGCCGAAAGTCCCAAAATCGGAACACCTCACCAACGAGCGTACTCAGGCGCCGACGCCGGTTCGACCGGCCGCCGCCGGCACTCGACTGCGTCAGGTCACGTCGAACCTGAACGCGCCGCCGTCGCGCTTCACGCGGCCCGCGGTCGGCGCGGCAAAGTGCGTACCGATCACCAAGATCGGTTGACCGGCGACGCGCTCCATCACCGAGCGGCGCATCGAGGCACCGGCGACGGGATCGCTGTCGAACGTCGGCGACCACTCCGGATGTCCGAACTGACACGGGTGGTGCAGCATGTCGCCGGTGATCAGCGCGCGCTGGCCTTTCGACTCGATCACCACGCTGACGTGTCCCGGCGTGTGTCCCGGCGTCGGCGTCAGGCTGATTTCCGGCGAGATGCGGTGGTCCATCTCGACCAGCGTCGCGAGGCCCTGATCGAAGATCGGTTTGACCGAATCGGACAGAATCGTTTGCTGCTCCGCGTCGCCGTCGCGACTCCAGAACTCGTACTCCTGTTTGCCGATCAGATAGCGCGCCTGCGGGAACGTCGGCACCCATTTGCCGTCCTTCAGCATCGTGTTCCAGCCGACGTGATCGACGTGCAGGTGCGTGCAGACGACCGCGTCGACCGCGTCGGGTTTGCAACCGGCCTCTTCGAGGCTCTTCAGAAAGCCGGTCTGCAACGCTTGGCCGCCGAGCAATCCGCGCGGCTTGTCGTTGCCGACGCACGTGTCGACGACGAGATTCAGACCGGGCGCACGCACGAGCAACGCATGGATCGACATCTTCAGCGAGCCGTCGTCGGTGACGAAATGCGGGAACAGCCACGGCATGTCGCGCAGCTTGTCGGGCGTCGCTTCCTTCAGGAATGCGCCGTCCGGGTTGTACGCAAAGGCCATCTCCATCTCGACGACCCGCGTCACCGACACGTCACCGATCTGCCACTTCAACATCGCCCGCTCCTCAATGCTTGGAGGAGCGAGTATGCGGCGCGAATTCGTGCGGCGTAAACGTCGCGCTGGACGGCGGCGATCCAGCCCGTAGAGGCCATTTCGGCACGTAACCCTCGAACGATTCGAGGCGGTCGCGCTGCGCCGGGCTCAGGAATGCACGAGCGGCCCGGACGGGACCAACCGACGCCGTTCGAGCAGTTCGTTGATCAAGTCGTGGTGATACATGACACGTATCTCGCGCACCCAATCCGGCACCTCGGAGTCGAGGCTTCGCAGACACTTCAAACTCTTTTCGTGCTCCCTCAAGAGCGCGTCGTCGCTGAGCTCGGAGAGTCGAGATTCCATCGTTCGTCCCCTGATCGTCCCGGGAAGGATGCTACGAGTCGGACCGTGCGAAGACATGCGACTAGATCACGGTCGGGACAATTGCACCGCGCTCCCGCAGCCATCGTGGCGGCGTCCGGCCCGACCACCGCTGCGCCGAGCGAAGAGCCGATCGGTGATTCCGACGCAGGGCGCGATCATTCCGGCGGCGGTCGGCGTCGACATCGGGTGCGGCATGATCGCGCAGCAAACGACGCTGCGCGCCGCAGATCTGCCGGATGGGTTGTCGGGCTTGCGCGCCGCGATCGAGCGCCGCGTGCCGGTCGGCAACGGTCCCGGCGGTGAACATCGCGACTTGCCGGCGCGCGTTTGTCGTGGGCGCAGGACTACGCGCGCGCGAATCGCGACGTGATGCTGGCACGCGTACTCGCTGCGCTGCGCGACACCGTGCGGCCGGCGTTCGAACTCGCCGCGGTCGCCGTGAATTGCCATCACAACTACGTCGAACGCGAGACGCACTTCGGCGAGCGCGTGTGGATCACGCGCAAGGGCGCAGTGCGGGCGGGCGACGGCGATCTCGGCATCATTCCGGGTTCGATGGGCGCGCGGTCGTACATCGTGCGCGGCAAAGGCAACGCCGAGTCCTTTCACTCCTGCTCGCACGGCGCGGGCCGACGCATGTCGCGCGGTCAAGCGAAGAAGGCAATCACGCTCGCCGCGCACGCCGCAGCGACGGCGGGCGTCGAGTGCCGCAAGGACGCCGCCGTGCTGGACGAGTCGCCTGCCGCGTACAAAGACATCGACGCGGTGATGGCGGCGCAGACCGAGTTGGTCGACGTCGTGCACACGCTGAAGCAGGTCGTGTGCGTCAAAGGCTGACTCCGGTCGCTGCGGATCGAGCGTTGGCCGTTTCGGACCGGCCGCGCGCATATCGATCGCCTACGATGCCGCGCTACCCAACGGGTCGGTTACGCCGCATGGCCGCGCTGATGCTCGTGTCGATTACCGCCGTGTTCGCGTTCGTCTTCGCGATCGCAGTCGCGCGGCGCCGACGCGCGCGCGGCGCGTGCGCGCACCCGGCGCGGCGCACGCGCGGTCGCACCCGCGATCGCAACCGGTCATCCGGTCTCGTCGTCGCATGTGCACTCGCTGCGACGATCGCGCACGACGCCAACGCCGCGACCTCGACCGCTCGTGTCATACACGTCAACGACGGCGACACGCTGATCGTCGCAGCGGGCCGGCAGCAGACCGTCGTGCGTTTGGTCGAGATCGACGCGCCTGAACACGATCAACCTTACGGTCCGCAGTCGAAACAATCGCTGATCGATCTTTGCCTCAGGCAACAAGCGACGATCGACGCGACCGGTGTCGACGAGTACGGCCGCACGCTGGCACACGTGCGTTGCAGGGGGCTCGACGCGAACGAGGAACAGGTCCGTCGCGGAATGGCCTGGGTATACGACCGATATGTCGTCGATCGCTCGCTCTATATCGTGCAGAACCTCGCGC
>DASRZO010000545.1:0-2066 GCA_035686405.1 Pseudomonadales bacterium
CGAAGAACACGCCGGCGCCGAAACCGTAGATCGCGGCGCTGAAGCCGAGCGCATCGTTCATCTGCAACGCCGCGAAGCCGACGTTGACGCGGTCGAGCCACGCGACGATGTACAGCAGTAGCAAGAACGGAATCAGCCGCCATGTGACCGCGCTGATCGTGCGCCGCCCGAGTTCGTCGTCCGCCGGCGCGGTGTTCACCGTCATCTCCCCTCCTCGATTGCGTGCGATTTGCCGCGTCAGGCGCTGCGTGCGCTGTCGTGCGTCACGCGGTCGAGCACGTAACGCGTCATCCCCAACGCGAGTTCGTGTTCGCCGATGAATACTTCGTCCGCCCTATCCTGCCTGAGCAGCGTCGCTTCTTCATCGCTGTGCGCACGCACCACGACTGCGACGTTCGGCTTCAGCGTCCGTGCGAGCGTCAGCATCTTGCGCGCGAGGAACGCGTCCGGAATCGCGATCACCAGCATTTTCGCGCGCGCGATGTGCGCTTGAATCAACACGGCCGGGTCGGATGCGTCGCCGGTGACGGCCGCAACACCGCTCGTGCGCAGCTTCTCGACGATCTCGCGATTCTGCTCGGCGACGACGTACGGAATACCGCGTTCCTTCAGCGCTTCGGCAATGCGCGCGCCGACGCGGCCGTAGCCGACGAGCGTCACGTGACCGGTCAGACTTCTCTGATCGACCGTCATCGGCAACTCGGCGAGCGGGTCGTCGCTGCGCTCCATCGCGCGTGCGAGCGACGAGCGCGATCGAATCCACTTCTGCAGCGGTTCGATCGAGTTGAACACGAGCGGGTTCAGCGAGATCGATATCAACGCGCCGGCGAGAATCAAGCTCTGCCCTTCGGGCGGCAGCAGATGCAGCGACACGCCGAGGCTCGCGAGGATGAACGAGAATTCGCCGATCTGCGCCAGGCTTGCCGACACCGTGAGCGCGGTGTTGAGCGGATAGCGGAATGCAATCACCAACGCGAACGCCGCGAGCGTCTTGCCGACGATGATGATCCCGGCCACCGCGAGCACGCGCAGCGGCTCCTCGATCAGCATCCGCGGATCGAACAAGCATCCCGACCGACACGAAGAACAGCACCGAGAACGCATCGCGCAGCGGCAGCGATTCGTCGGCCGCGCGGTGACTCAACGCCGATTCGCGCAGCACCATGCCGGCGAAGAACGCGCCGAGCGCGAACGACACGCCGAAGATTGCCGCCGAGCCGTACGCGATGCCGACTGCGGCCGCGATCACGCACAGCGTGAAGAGCTCGCGCGATCCGGTGCCGGCGACTTGCCACAAGATCCACGGAAAGACGCGCCGGCCGACGATCAACATGAACGCGACGAACACCGCCACCTTGCCGAGCGTGATCAGGAACGTCACGGCGAGATGGCCGTTGGCGGAACCGCTCGCGTCGGCGCCGGACAGCCAACCGGCGAGCGCCGGCAGCAACACGAGCACCAACACCATCACCAGGTCTTCGACGACGAGCCAGCCGACCGCAATGTGGCCGTTGAACGACTCGAGCACGCCGCGGCTCTCGAGCGCGCGCAACAGCACGACCGTGCTCGCGACCGAGAGGGCGAGGCCGAATACGAGGCTCGCGCCGAAGTCCCAACCCCACAGCGTCGCGAGCCCGGCGCCCATCGCGGTGGCGACGACGATCTGCAGGATCGCGCCGGGCAACGCGATGCGCTTCACCGCCAGCAAGTCGGCGACGGAGAAATGCAGGCCGACGCCGAACATCAACAGCATCACGCCGATTTCGGCGAGCTGTTGCGACAGTTCGACGTCGGCGACGAAGCCCGGTGTCGCCGGCCCGATCATCACGCCGGCGACGAGATAACCAACGAGCGCGGGCAGCCGCAAGCGGACCGCGATGAGCCCGAGCACGAGCGCGAGCCCGAACGCCGCGGCGATCGTGGTGATCAGCGCAACGCTATGCGGCACGGTGCACGGCCAATTCGCGCGTCAATTGCGCGGCCGGAATCGCTCTGCAGCCGGTCGCGTTCTGGCCGCTCCACAGCGGCGAGAAGTCGCCGCTGCCGGCCGCTTCGCCCTTCGCGCG
>DASRZO010000546.1:0-25203 GCA_035686405.1 Pseudomonadales bacterium
CGGCTGGATGTCGGAGAGGGCGATCGCCGCTTCGTGGCCGCGGCGATCCGCGATCACCACGTGAAAGTCGATCGCGTCCGGCGGCTTCCAAGCGGCGTCGGCGTCGAGCGGGCTCACGTCGGCCATCGCGAGCGCGAAGTCGAGCGTGCCGTCGGGCGTATCGAGATCGCCGAGGTCGATCCGATATGCGGGCGCCGGTTGCGCGTCGGAGCGGTTCCACGCGAGCAGCGCCGCTTCCGAATCGATGTCGTCCCATTTCAACGGCACGAGCACTTCGTACCAACGGGCGAGATCGGTCGCGCTGATCTTCACTTCGGGCAGCGAGCCGGTCGTCAGGTCGTCGTCTTCTTCGTAGTTCGCGAGCGTCAGCTCGTTGGCGGCGACGAATTGATTGACGAACTCGACGTCGCCGAGCCACGCGCGGCCGCGCGCGGGGTCGCGTAGGAACGGCAGATATTCGCGGCGATCCTGCAGGACGGTGCCGAGGAACGCACCGAACAGCACCTCGGCGACGCGGCGCTGCACGATCGGGTCGATGATCGGCACGAGGTTCAGCACGGCGCCCCAACCGGGGCCGAGATCGTTGCGGCCCCACGCGGTGTTGAATTGGCCGTGATTCGCGCCGACCAGATAGAACCCCGCTTTGAAGCACGTTGCGCATTCGTCGAACGCCACGCGCGAATACTGCGCGGAGCCCATGTACGACTCGACGTCGCCGTCCTGGCTGCCTTGCACGACGAGATAGCTGACGTCGGTCAAGTCGGTCGGGCGGTCGCGCGGTTCGTATTGGCCGTCCGACGGCGCGATCGCGATGACACCGCGGATGTGGAAGCCGTAGTCGAACGCCACGCGC
Source organism: Pseudomonadales bacterium (assembly GCA_035686405.1). Classification (GTDB taxonomy): domain Bacteria; phylum Pseudomonadota; class Gammaproteobacteria; order Pseudomonadales; family Azotimanducaceae; genus DATJGR01. Next base: position 854 of record DASRZO010000546.1, read on the forward strand.
GCATCGTCGGGAAAATACGGCAAGCGGTTGAATGCCGCGGCGATCGCGACGGCTTCGCCGCCGCGCGAATGTCCGATCAACGCGATGCGGTCGAGATCGACTTTGCCGTGGAACTCGCTGTTCGGATCGGCGTTCCACTCGCGCCAGAGCTTCAGGTGTTCGAGCAGCAGCCAACCGCGCGCGTCGTTTTCCTTTTTCAGTCCGCCGGGGAAGCCGCCGAGCAAATCGGCGTAACCGGTGTTGAGGAAATTCTCGTCGACCGACACCGCGATGATGCCGCGGCTCGCGAACAGTTCGCCGAGGTACGCGTAGCCGCCGTCGGAGTAGTCCTCCATGTCGTGGTTGCCGTGCACCATCAACACCAACGGAAACGGCCCGTCGCCGTCCGGGTACCAGACGCGGCCTTGTCGCGGCAGCGCCTTCGAGTCGAAGCCCCAGTATGTCGTGCGCACCCAACCGTCCGCGCCCGACCAACCGTCGATCAAATGTTCGCCGTCGACCGACGTCGTCTTGATCGCCGCGCCGGCGCCGTATTCGTCGCGGTGGCGATCGGTACCGCTGCCGTACGTGAGCGTTCGAACCGCGAAGCTGCCGCGGGCGCCCGGGTCCGGCTCGTTCGACGGCTCGACCTTCTGCGGTTGCCAATGCGCGGCGCGATGCGTCGGCCAACCCGGCAAGGCGATGGCGAGCGCGAGCGCCGACAAGCCGGCGCCGCCGACGAACGTCGCGGCCGCGCGCTTCCACGAGTAGCCGTGTTCGCGCCACGTCGCGAAGCCGGCGCCGCAGAGCGTCGCGGCTGCGATCAGCCACACCGCCGTGATCAGCAGACCTTTCGGCGCAACGATCAGGCCGTAGGCGACGCCGAACGCCGCGAGCGCGAACAGCCAGCCCCACCAGAAGCGCAGCGGCCCGCGCCGTACGATCCGGATCGCGAGCAGCAACAACAATGCCGCGACGATGGGGAGCGCGACGGCGGCGGCGAGTCCGAGCGAGCGGCCCCACGCGACGTGCTCGAAGGCGAGTTCGAGCGGCGTCGCGAGCGCGAAGAACCAACCGACGATCTCGAGCGCGCGGCCGGCGCCGCGCCAGGCCGAGGCCGGCAGCGGTCGGCGGAAGCGGCGAAGACGTTCGGTGAAACGCGAGGCCCCGATCACGTCGATCGGGGCCTGCTAAACGGACTGATCGAGGGGCGGCTCAGGCGACCGCCTTGGCCGCCTTCGTGTCGCGATCCGCGTCGTCGCCCGAGCGCTTGCGCTGGCGATGCAACTCCGGAATCGCGACGTCGATCACTTCTTCGAGGCGCTCGACCAACGTGATGGTCAGCTCTTTGCGGACGCTTTCGGGCACTTTGTCGAGATCCGCCTCGTTGTCCTTCGGCAGGATCAAGTGCGTCATGCCGGCGCGGTGCGCCGCGAGCACTTTTTCCTTGATGCCGCCGACCGGCAGCACCAACCCGGACAGCGTGATTTCGCCGGTCATCGCCAGGTGCGGCCGAATCGGCGTTTCGCTGTACGCCGACACGAGCGCCGTTGCCATCGTGATGCCGGCGGACGGACCGTCCTTCGGCACGGCGCCCGCGGGCACGTGGATGTGCACGCCGCGCTTCTCGATGCGCTTGCGATCGATGCCGAGCCGTTCGGCGGCCGACCAGATGTAGCTGCGCGCCGCTTTCGCCGACTCCTGCATCACGTTGCCGAGTTGACCCGTCAGCATCACGCGTTCATCGCGATGCGTGAGGATCGCTTCGATGTACAGCACGTCGCCGCCCGCTTCGGTCCAGGCGAGTCCGGCTGCGACGCCGGCCGGCAAGGTCTCGCGACCTTTGTCGGATTGGAAGCGCATCGGTCCGATCAGCGTCGTCAGCTTGTCGGCTGCGATCGGCGGCAACGACTCGCCCTCGCGCAGCTCGAGCACTTGCCGTGCACGACGGCGGGCGAGGCGACCGATCACGCGTTCGAGCTCGCGCACACCGGCTTCGCGCGTGTAGCGGCGGATGATCGTCGTCAGCGCGTCGTCCGGGATGTCGAGTTGACCTTCGTCGAGGCCGGTCTCGGCGCGTTGTCGCGGCACCAGGTAGCGGCGTGCGATCTCGCGCTTTTCGCGGTCGCTGTAGCCCGTCAGCTCCATGACCTCCATGCGGTCGAGCAACGGCCGCGGAATGCCTTCGAGCGTGTTCGCCGTCGTGATGAAGAACACCTTCGACAAATCGAACGGCAAGTTCAGATAGTTGTCGCGGAATTCCTTGTTCTGCGCCGGGTCGAGAATCTCCATCAACGCGGCCGCCGGGTCGCCGCGGAAGTCGCGACCCAACTTGTCGATCTCGTCGAGCATCAACAGCGGATTGCTGACGCCGGCGCGCCGCACGGCTTGAATCAAGCGGCCGGGCATCGCGCCGATGTACGTGCGGCGGTGGCCGCGCAATTCCGCTTCGTCGTGCAAACCGCCGAGCGACAGGCGCTCGAACTTGCGCCCCATCGCGCGCGCGATCGATTGGCCGAGCGACGTCTTGCCGACGCCGGGCGGACCGACGAGGCAGATGATCGGCGCTTTCGCGTCCTTGTTGAGCTGCATGACGGCCAAGCTCTCGAGGATGCGGTCTTTGACGTCTTCGAGACCGTAGTGGTCCTCGTCGAGGACGTCTTTCGCATGCGCGAGGTTCAGCGCGTCTTCGGTGCGCGAATGCCACGGCAATTCCGCGATCAATTCGAGATAGCTGCGCGCGACTTGGTAGTCGGCCGCGTTCTCGGACATGCGGGCGAGCCGCTTCAGCTCGCGATCGACTTCCTTCTGCACCGTCTCCGGCAACTGCGCCTTGGCGAGCTGCTCGCGCAGCTCCGCGACTTCCTCGCTGCCGCCGCCTTCTTCGCCCAACGCTTGTTCGATGGCGCGCTTCTGCTGGCGCAACAAGTGCTCGCGCTGCTGTTTGTCGATGTCGTGCTTCGCGGACTCGGCGATCTCGCGGCGCACCTCGTTGACGTTTTTCTCGTGCAACAAGACTTCGTGCACTTTTTCCATCAACGCGAGCGTCGTCGGTGCGGCGAGCACTTCTTGTTCTTTCTCGATGTCGAGATTCGCGAGCGACGCGATCCGATACATCTGCACGACCGGGTCGGCGATCGATCCGATCAATTGTTGGAACACTTGCAGACCGTTCTCGGCGTCGAACATCTGCGCAATGCCGCGCGCCAGTTCGAGGTTTTCCCGGACGAGCGCATCGACCCGCGGAGCGTCGGGGTCTTGCTCGTCGACCTGCAGGTTCGGCAGCGTGCGATAGTTGACCAGCAGATGCGTGTCGTTTCCCGCTTCCTCGAGGATCTGGACGCGCTGCACGCCTTGCACGATCACGTTCGCACCGCCATCGCGGCGTTCGACGCGCTTGATCGTGACGAGCGTGCCGATGTCGTGAATGCCGGTGCGGTCCGGCGCATCCTGATCGGCGTCGCGCTGCGCGACGGTGACCATCTGTTGGTTGTGGTCGGAAGCGGCCTTGACCGCGACGAGCGATTTCGGTCGGCCGACTGCGAGCGGCACGACCAGCTCCGGGAACACCACGGTGTTCTTCAGCGGAAGGACTGGAAGTGTCTGTACCGTATCAGTCATTGAAGTGGCCTGATCTGTTGACGTTCGGGCAACTGTTGGGGCAGCTGCGCGTAATTCAATCTACCGCGATCTTACCCGCCCGGCGCGGCGGACGCGTACGACAATACGGCGCGAGGCCTGATCGTGCATGGCGACGCGTGCATACTCACGCCGATGAACGCCGCGCGCATATGCATATGAAAGCCTTGGTGTTACGCACCGTTGCGCCGCTCGAGCGGGGGCGCGAACCGCTCGACTACGTCGATTGGCCCGAACCGCGACCGGGACGCCGCGAAGTGTTGATCCGTGTCTCCGCATGTGGGGTATGTCACACCGAACTCGATGAGATCGAAGGCCGCACGCCGCCGCCGCGGCTGCCGGTGGTGCCGGGCCATCAAGCGGTCGGCGTCGTCGTCGAAGTCGGCGCCGAAGTGACGCGGCACCGGCTTGGCGACCGCCTCGGGGTCGGCTGGATTCACTCGTCGAGCGGTGATGCCCGCGAGAACGTGAGCGACGCGTTCGTCGCGACCGGTCGCGACGTGGACGGCGGCTACGCGCAGCTGCTGACGGTGCCGGAGGACTATGCGTATCCGATCCCGCCCGAGTTCACCGATGTCGCCGCGGCGCCGCTCTTGTGCGCCGGGGCGATCGGTTATCGCGCGCTCGCGCTCGCGTTCGACGGCGGACCGCGCGCGTCGCTCGGTTTGATGGGCTTCGGCGGGTCGGCGCACCTCGTACTGCAGACGGTGCGCGGCCTCCATCCGGATACGCGCGTGCACGTGTTCGCGCGCGACGCGAGCGTGCGCGACTTCGCGGTCGGCCTGGGCGCCGCGTCGGCCGGGGCGCCGGACGAACCGCCGCCCGAGCCGCTCGATGCCGTGATCGACACGACGCCAGCGTGGCGGCCGGTGGTGCAAGCGCTCGCGGCGCTCAACCCCGGCGGCCGGCTCGTGATCAACGCGATACGCAAAGAAGAGGCGGACAAGGCCGCGCTGCTCGAACTGTCGTACGAGCGGCACCTGTGGATGGAGCGCGAGGTGAAGTCGGTCGCGAACATCACCGCGCGCGACATCGCCGAGTTCCTGCCGATCGCCGCGCGGCTTGGCATTCGGCCGGAAGTCGCGACGTATCCGCTGCGCGATGCGAACCGCGCGCTCGCGGAACTCAAGAGCGGCACGGTGCGCGGCGCCAAGGTACTCGTGATCGACTAGCCGGATTCCGCGCTCGAGCCTGCGACCGGACGACGCCGCGCGGAGGCGGCGACGTTTGCCGCGCACTCACACGACGAGGGTTCAACCCGCGGCGACGAGTCCTTGCGCGCGGGCGGCTTCTTCGCGCAACCGCTCGGGCGTGCCGAGCAGTTGCCGGTTGAGGCCGATCCGCTTGAACCAGTAGTGCAAGCCCAAGAGATCGGTGAAGCCCATGCCGCCGTGCACTTCGGTTGCGGTCTTCGCGACGAATTTGCCGACCTCGGCGACGAGCGCTTTCGCATGGCACGCGGTCACACGCGCTTCGGCCGGAATCGAGTCGATCGCGTACGCCGCATACCACACGAGCGACTGGCACGGCTCGATTTCCGCGGCCATTTCCGCGCACATGTGTTTGACCGCTTGGAACGAGCCGATCGGCCGGCCGAACTGCACGCGCGTCAGCGAATAGTCGACCGCCTGCTGCAACATCGCCTGCGCGGCGCCGAGCGTATCGGCGGCGAGCAGCACGCGGCCGACGTCGAGCAGATCGGCGACGACCTCCGCGTCGTTGCTGCCGGGCAACTGTTGCGCCGCGACGCCGTCGAAATGCAATTCGCCGATGCGCCGCGTCGCATCGATCGACGCGAGCGTGCGGCGCGTGAGTCCTTTCGCGCCGCCGTCGACCAGATACAAGCGGCGGCGTTCGTCGGCGACGAGATAGACATCGGCTTCGAAGTCGATCACGAACAGCGCCTTACCGCTCAGCTTGCCGTTGTTCGCCGTGACCTTCGCCCCTTCGCGCGCGCCGTTGGCGACTTCGGACAGCGCCGCGCCGGCGATCACCTCGCCGGCTGCGAGCCGCGGCAGCCATTCGGACTGTTGTTCGCCGCTGCCGGCGCGGGCCAGCGCGCGCGGCACCAACACCGCGGTCGCGACGAACGGTACCGGCGCGATCGCCGTGCCGAGCGCTTGTGCCGCAGACGCCGCATCGAGCGTGCTCAAACCGACGCCGCCGTGCGCTTCGCCGATCACGAGGCCGGGCACGCCGAGTTCGACGAGCCCCTTCCAGAGGTCGTCAGCGCGCCGCTCGTTGCCGTCGGCGAATGTGCGCGCGCGCGGCAGGCCGGCGTTGTCGGCGAGGAAGCGCGTCAGCGTGTCGCGCAGAAATTCTTGTTCTTGCGAGAGTCCGAATTCCACGATCAGGCCTCCTTGGCGAGCTTCGGTTCTTTCGGCATGCCGAGACCGCGTTCGCTGATGATGTTCTTCTGAATCTGCGACGTGCCGCCGCCGATGATGAGGCCGAGATAGAACATGTAGTTGTACTGCCAGCTGCCGTGATCCTTCAGATAGGGCGTGTCGGCGCCGTCGTCGCGATGCTCTTGCCGATAAAGCGCTCCGACCTCGCCGAGCGCGTCGATCGCGAGGCATTCGAGTTCGTGGCGCAGTTCGGTACCTTTGAGCTTCACGACCATGCCGGCGAGCGAGGCGTCTTTCTTGTTGAGCTTCGCCGACAGGAGGCGCAGGTCGTTCAAGCGCATCGCCATCACGCCGCCTTGCACCTTCATCAGGCGGTCGCGGAACAGCGGATCGTCGATCAAGCGGCGGCCGTCGACGGTTTCGGACTTCATCAATTCGGTGAGCGCGTTCAACCGCGTCAGCATCGCGTTCGGATCGCCGAGCGAGCTGCGTTCGTGGCGGAGGATCGAGTTTGCGACGAGCCAGCCGTCGCCGCGCTTGCCGACGATCTGGTGCTTCGGCACGCGCACGTCGGTGAAGAACACTTCGTTGAACGTCGCATCACCGGTCATCGTCTTCAGCGGCCGCACTTCGATGCCGGGCGTTTTCATCGAGAAGAGCAGAAAGCTGATGCCTTGGTGCTTCGGCGCGTTCGGCTCGGTGCGGACGAGACAGAAGATCCAATCGGCGAACTGCGCGGTGCTGGTCCAGATCTTCTGGCCGTTGACGACCCATTCGTCGCCGTCGAGCACGGCGCTCGTGCGCAAGCTCGCGAGGTCGCTGCCGGCGTTCGGTTCGGAATAACCCTGACACCACACCATGTCGCCGCGCAGCGTCGGTGCGATGAACTGTTTGCGCTGTTCCTCGCTACCGACTTCGAGCAGCGTCGGCACCAGCATCGAGATGCCTTGTCCGCCCATGCCGCCCGGCACCTGCCCGCGCGCGAATTCCTCGGCGATGATGCGCGCCTTGAGGATGTCGCCGTCGCCGCCGTAGCCGCCGTATTCCTTCGGAATCGTGCGCGCGGTGTAGCCGCGCTCGATCAGCAGCTTCTGCCAGTGGCGCGCTTTGTCGCTGCGAAACCCTTGCCCGGTCGGCGCCTCGCCGCGATGGGTTTCGATGAACGTGCGCACCTCGTCGCGAAAGCGCTCGTATTCGGCACCGTACGCGAGATCCATCGTGTGTCTCCGTCACCCCGTGTGAAGGCGAGAGTGTACGGAAGCGGGTGCCTCGTTTGGAACCGCGGCGCCCGAACGCCGTCCGGACTCGAGCGAGTCGCGGCCGAATGCGACGGCCGATTGCAGCGCGATGCGGTGCGGTGTGGGTCGGCGCGGTCTGGTGCGGCGCCGTGCGCGACTCAGGCGAGCCGCGCGAGTTCGTCGTAGCGCACGCGGTGCTGCAACGGATGGCCGCGCGAAAAGCGTTCGACTTCGTCGATGACGTAGTCGGCGAGGCGCTGCGTCTCCGTCCCGAGCGAGCCCGCGATGTGCGGCGTCAACAACACGTTCGGCAGGCGGTACAACACCGACTCCGGCGGCAGCACCTCGGGTTCGGTCGTATCGAGCACCGCGCTCAGCCGACTGCTCGCGAGTTCCGCCTCGAGCGCGCGTTGGTCGACCACGCCGCCGCGCGCGGTGTTGATGAACGTCGCGCCGTCCTTCATCAGCGCGAATTCGCGCGCGCCGAGCATGTGTCGTGTCTCGGCGAGCAGCGGCGCGTGCATCGACACGACGTCGGAGTTCGACAGCAATTCGGACAGGCCGACTTTGTGTGCGCCGAGTTCGCGCGCGTCGAGCGGCGTGATGTACGGGTCGTACAACAACACCTTCATGTCGAACGGCCGCAGCAGCTCCAGCACTTTGCGACCGACGTGCGACGCGCCGATGATGCCGACCGTCTTCTTGTAGTTGCCGACGTTCGGTGCTTCCTTCGTCCACGGCGCTCGGTTCTCGTGGTGCCTGCGATAGAAATCGGCGAGCTGCAGCACCCGCTTGTTCGAGAAGAGAATCGCCGCGAGCGTGTATTCGGCGACCGGCACCGCGTTCGCCGCAACGGCGTTCGTGATCTGAATGCCCATGCGCCACACGGTTTCGTCGATGAAGCCTTTCACCGAGCCCGCGAGGTGCGCGATCAATTTGAGGCCCGGCATGCCGGCGACGACTTTGCGATCGATGCGCGGGCAACCCCAGCTGGTGATCAGCACTTGGACGCGGCCCGACTCTTCGCCGAGACCGTCGAACGTGCGGAACGGCGTCGGATCGACGAGGCGGCACGAACGGCCGAGGCGCTGCAGATGCGGTTCACCGAGCAACTCCTCCTTCACCACCGGATGCATGATCATTGCCGTGATGGGACCGCCGGTCATACCCCGCCGCCGCCAAAGGTTGTGAAGATGAGTGAATGCAACATAATGCAACGCTCAAATTAGCGACAGGGGACCGACGTGGGGGTAAAGCTCACCAAGCAAGCGATCGACCTCGGCATCATCGTGAAGGACGGCCCGGCGATGCTCGCGTTCTACAAAGACGTGCTCGGCTTCAGACACGAGGGCGACATGCCGATGCCGACCGGCGGCACGATGCATCGCCTCTGGTGCGGCGAAAGCCTGATCAAAGTCGTCGTACCGGCGAAGGCGCCGCCGGCGGTGTCGCCGCCGGGCGGTATCCCCGGTGCGACCGGCTATCGCTATTGGACGATCTCGGTTTCGAACATCGGCGAACTCGTCGCGGCGTGTGCGAAAGCCGGTCGCACGATCGCGGTGCCGGAGCGGGAGATTCGCCCGGGCATCCGCATCGCGATCGTCGAAGATCCGGACGGCAACTGGGTCGAGTTCCTGCAAGCCGCATGATGCGGAACGGCATCGTGCGGGCGGTACGGAATCTGTCGGAGTGATCGAGTGAGCGTCGCGCAACAGCTGACGACGATGGCCGAGCTGCAGGATGCGCTGAACGTCAACGTGCATCCGCAGTGGCGCACGCAAGGGCACGCGTATTACCGCGCGATTTGGGTCGAGTGTGCGGAGCTGCTCGATCACTTCGGTTGGAAGTGGTGGAAGCACCAGACGCCCGACCTCGACCAAGTGAAGCTCGAGGTCGTCGATATCTGGCACTTCGGCTTGTCGGAGTTGATCCGCGATCGGCGCATCGACGCGACGCGCCTCGATGCCGACGTGCTCGCCGCGTTCGAGCGAACGCAAACGGCCGGCGGCGACTTTCGCGCGGCGGTCGAAACGCTGGCCGAGCGCACGCTCGCGTCGCGCGAATTTCCGATCGATGCGTTCTGCGCGGTGATGGCGGCGTTGCCGATCGATCTCGACGAGCTGTTCCGCATCTACGTCGGCAAGAACGTGCTGAACAACTTCCGGCAGGCGAACGGCTACAAATCGGGCCACTACGTGAAGGTGTGGCAAGGGCGCGAAGACAACGAGCACCTCTTCGAACTCGTTGGCACGCTCGACGCGCGCTCGAGCGCGTTTCCCGGCGAGCTGTACCGCGCGCTCGAGGCGCGTTACGCGGCGAGCAAGCGCGCGTAGATTCGCTGCATCTCCGAGTCGAAGCAGACGAACCGCACGAGATCCGGCGCGGCCGCCGGGTCGTGGTCGCGCACCGTGTCGATCGCGATGTGCGCCGCCGCTTCGAGCGGGTAGCCGAAGACACCGGTGCTGATCGCCGGGAATGCGATCGACGCGAGCCGATGCTCGGCCGCGAGCGCGAGCGAGTTGCGATAGCACGCGGCGAGTAGGTCCGGTTCGCCGTCGGCGCCGCCGCGCCACACCGGTCCGACCGTGTGAATCACGTAGCGCGCCGGCAGCCGATAGCCGCGCGTCAACCGCGCTTCGCCGGTCGGGCAGCCGCCGAGCGTGCGGCATTCCGCGAGCAGGTCCGGACCCGCGGCGCGATGGATCGCGCCGTCGACCCCGCCGCCGCCGAGCAGCGAGGAGTTCGCGGCATTGACGATCGCGTCGACGCATTGGCGCGTGATGTCGTCGAGTACCACGTCGATCTGCATGGCGGTTTCCACGGGTGGCGCGCGATGCATGGTACCGCGGCGATCGGTTTGCGTAGACTCGCGCCACGGTTCCATTCGAGGTTCGTTTCGGTGAGCGATTCGGTGCGCGGCCGCTCGACGCGCTGCGGGGTCATTCGCGCATGAACGCGCCGCGCCTCGAGCGCGCGCAGCGCGACGACATCGACGCGTTCGTCGAACTGCTCGAAGCAGCGGCGCAGTGGATGGTCGCGCACGGGATCGAGCAATGGCGACCCGGTGCGATGCACGCGCAACGCAGCGCGTTCGTCGCGGCGCAGAGCGCCGGTGAGGTGTACGTCGTGCGCGACGGCGCGCGCGTCGTCGGCGGCGTGTTGCTGCGCTCCGAACCCGAGCCGATTTGGCGCGACTCGCCGGAACCGTCGGCGCTGTACTTGGGCAAGCTCGTCGTCGCGCGCGATCGGGTCGGTCGCGGGCTGGGGACGCGCATCGTCGAGGAATGCGAGCGCGTCGCGCGCGAACGCGGGGTCGCGTGGCTGCGGCTCGACTGCGTTGCCTCGAACGAGCCGTTGGCGCGCTACTACCAGCGGATCGGCTACTACCCGCGCGGCGTCGTGAACGGCCTGTTGCGCCACGACAAACGCGTGGCGCCGCTCGCCGGCGTCGCGGTCGGTTCGCTCGACGCGATCGATTTCGCGCGTTGGCGCCCCGACAGCGTCGCCACGCTGTTGTTCGTCGTGCGCGGCGGCGGCGTGTTGTTGATCCGCAAACTGCGCGGCCACGGCGCCGGCAAGATCAACGGCCCCGGCGGGATGGTGGAACGCGGCGAGACGCCGCGCGCGTGTGCGTTGCGCGAGATCGAAGAGGAGGTCGGTGTCGTCACGACGAGGGCGACGCCGCTGGTCGAACTGCGATTTCAGAATACCGACGGATCGAGCATGCTCGGCTTCGCTTTTCGCGCCGACGACTGCCGCGGCGACGCGCACGACACGGCGGAAGCGGTACCGTTCTGGTGTCCGATCGGCGCAGTGCCGTACGACGCGATGTGGGACGACGACCGGCTGTGGTTGCCGTATTTGTACGATCGCACGCCGCTGGTCGGCGAGTTCCTGATGCACCGCGATCGCTTGGTCGCGCATCGCCTGCGGCCGATCGACGCGGCGGCGCTCGAACGTGCGGTGGATACGGTGCGCGGCTGACGGCGGGCCGTTCCTTTCGCCGAGCGGATCTGCTATTCCACGCGCTCGCCGCACACGTCGCGGCACGAGGAGAACACCGTTGAAGATCGGCATTTCAGTCACGAGCGCATTCGACCTCGACGACGTGCGGCTCGGTGCGCGCTACATGGTCGAGCAGGCGCGCGCCGCGCGCGACGCGGGACTCCGCTCGCTATTCGTCGGCGATCATCACGTCACGCCGCGACCGTATTACCAAAATTCGCCGATGCTCGGCCGCATGCTCGCCGAATGGGGCGAGCGCGACGCCGGTGCGTTGTACCTGTTGCCGCTGTGGAACCCGGTGTTGGTCGCGGAGCAGACCGCGACGCTCGCGTGCATCAGCGGCGGCCGTTTCATCATGCAATGCGGTATCGGCGCGGACGAGCGGCAAAGCAGCGGCATGGGCGTCGACATTCGGCTGCGACCGTCGATGTTCGAAGAATCGCTCGCGATCATTCGCGCCCTGTGGCGCGGCGAGAGCGTCAGCGTCGACGGCCGCTATCGCCTGCGCCAGAGCCGCATCGCGCCGCTGCCGCCGGAGCCGGTCGACGTGTGGATCGGTGCGTCGGCGAAGGTCGCGATCGATCGCGCGGCGCGGCTCGGCGATGCATGGCTCGCGGACCCCGGCTGCGATTTCGCGACCGCACGGCGGCGCATCGGCGAATATCGCGAAGCGTGCGCGCGCCACGGCCGCACGCCGACCGCGACCGCGATTCGGCGCGACATCCACGTCGGTGCGTCGGCGGATGATGCGCGCCGCGCCATGGCGAAGTACCTGCGCGACGGGTATCGCGGCTTTCCCGAAGACGCGCTCGTGATCGGCGACGTCGGCCGCGTCGCGGAGCGCTTCGCCGAACTCGGCGCGATGGGTTACACCGACGTCATCATCCGCAACATCGCCGCCGAGCAAACGGAGGCGCTCGCGTCGATCGAGCGGCTCGCGCGCGTGCAGGAACGCATCGAGGCCGTCTGATGGCGGATACCGTTCGCACGATGCTAGACCGCGCCAAGCGGCTGCGCGCGATCGCGAAGACGGGGCAAACGTATGCGCGCGACCCATACGATCGCGAGCGCTACGACGAGATCGAAACGATCGCGCATTCGATGCTCGCGGAACTGGTCGATGCGCCCCTCGAGGCCATCGTCGGGGTATTCCTACCGGAGCGCGGCTATCCGACGCCGAAGGTCGACGTTCGCGCCGGGGTGTTTCGCGACGGCGAGATCCTGCTCGTGCAGGAGACGAGTGATGGCCGTTGGGCGCTGCCCGGCGGTTGGGCCGACGAGCACGACAGCCCGAAGGGCAACTGCGAGCGCGAGGTGCGCGAGGAGTCCGGTTTCGTCGTATCGGCGGTGAAGCTCGCGGCGATCAAAGATCGTTCGTTGCATCCGTACGTGCCGGAGCGGATCGAGCGCATCTACAAATTCCTGTTCGTGTGCGACTTGATCGGCGGCGTCGAACGCCGCAGCGTCGAGACGTCGGCCGCGCGCTTCTTTCCGCTCGATGCGTTGCCGGAGTTGTCGCTCGGCCGGACGTTGCACGACGACATCCGGCTGCTGTGGGCGCATCGGCAGGCGCCGAACCGGCCGTGCTATTTCGACTAGGCGCGCGAGCCGGTCGATCTCACCGTCGCATGAATCGGCTGAGCTGTTCGAAACCCACACCGATTGCCGCGCCGTCGACCGGTTCGCCGACGAGCGCGTAGTTCGCGTCGCGCACTTCGTAGCCGCCCCACGACAAGAACACATAGACGCGATCGCGGGTGCGAATCGCCCGTTGCGTCCACTGTTCGATCGGCAGCACGCGATCGGAAGTCGTGGATTCGAACAGCGGTGAACCGGTGCTGTAGCGGTCGACCGGCGTCATGCAGCCGAGTGCGTTCGTTAGCAGCGTCGGCGCCCAATCCATGTGCGATGTCGGGCGCTCGACGACGCTCGGCGCGCGGCCCGGCCAACGTACGGCGAACGGCACGCGCGCTTCGTAGTCGGAGAAATTCGAGTTGTGGCCCCACGTATTGTCGTGCGTCTCGTTGAACGCTTGGCCGTGATCGCCCGTCACGACGACGATGGTGTCGTCGGCGAGGCGCGGATCGGCATCGAGCGCGGCGAGGACTTCGCCGATCAAGCCGTCGTCGAACAACACCGAGGTCTTGTACAGATTCAGAAACGGCACCGGATCGGTGGCGTTGCTCAGACTCAGATAGTTCACCGATTCGAGCGTCGGCTCGAACGGCGACGTCATGTCGCGCGGATGCGCGTACGCGTGCGGCGCGTCGAGGAAATAGAACGCGAAGAACGGCTTCGCGGCGTCGCGGGTTCGCATGGCTTCGATCAACTCGCGCGTGATCGTGCGATCGCGCTCGACGACGTCGCCCGGACCGTTCGGCGCGACGCGGTTCCAGATGCGCGTGAATGCCGTGCGATGGAATTCCGGGCTGTCGAGCGGCGCCGATCCGAACACGAAAAACTGATAACCGAGTTCGTCGAGACGGTCGATCAGCACCGGTCCGCGGCGTTCGGCGAGCGCGGCGTGCCAATACGCGCCGGGCAGGCCGTACATCAGCCCGAAGATGCCGAAGCGCGTGCCGTTGCCGGTGCTGTAGTGGTGCTCGAAGCGCGTCGTCGATTCGGCCCACGCCGCGGTCTTCGGCATCACGTCCGGCGTCAGCATGTCGTACCGCAACGAGTCGACGACGATCATCACGATGTTGGGCATGCCGTTCGCGACTGCGCCGCCGGCGCATTGCAGCGGCGCGAGCGGATAGTCGAACGTGCCGGCCGATTGCACCGCCAGATCCGGTGCTTCCGATCTGGTTGCGGCATAGCCGAGTCGGCCGAAAAACCCCTTCGCGGTCAAAGGCTGCGCCCACGGAATCGTCCGCACGGCCATCAGCAGCGGGCGTTGCGCGATCGCATCGGCGTACGCGTGGATGCACTGCGTCGTGACGCCCAGCGCCGCGATCCACGCGTAGTACCGAGCGAGCGACCGCGCCGTCGCGGTACCGCGCCGAGACAATAGGATTGCGAGTGCCGTCTGGCCGCCGAATGTCGCCATCACGACGTATGACGCGGACAGCCACATTTGCGGCGAGAACCCGAGCGTCTGTACGGCGGCCCCTTGCGTGATCAGGAACCACACCATCGCATTGAGATGGAACTTGTACAGCGCGTAGACCTTCGCGTTGACGATCACGACGAGGATCAGCGTGCCGAACACGGCGATTGCCGCCACGAGCGCCGTCCGCGCCGCGCCGAAACGCAGGGCCGACCACGGCAACAGCGCGAGTGCCGCCGTGAGTGCGCTGAAGTGCGCGAACGTCGCGAGCCACTGGAACACGCCGACGGCGCCGCCGAGTGCGGCGCCCGAGAGGGCGAGGTGCAACACCGTCGTGGCGACGCCGTTGCACGCCGCGAGCGTCCATATCCAAAGCGAGTAGGTATTGCGCCTCTGCGCCATCGTTAGCGCGACGTCGGTTCGGGCAAATGCGGCAACGCGGCGGGCGGTTGCGCGATGCCGCGTGCGGCGAGTGCGTCGGCGAAGTACGCCATGTGCGCGTTCAGGAACGTCTCGAGATGCGGGTTGCGCGACGGCCGATGGCCGTAGCGCAGGAGTTCGGCGTATGCGGCGTCCGGTGATTCGCCGAGCACCAACGTTCGATACAGATACACGACGCCGCCGGTGCGCTCGGAGCCGGCCGCGCACTGCACCAACACCTGGTCGCCGCGCGCGACGGCGGCGTGAATCGCGACGAGCGCGTCGACCACCGTCGCCGGATTGCCGGTGCCGTCGCCGTCGAGACCGAACCGCTCGACGCGAATGCCGCGCGCCGTCGCGAGCGACGCTTCGAGCGCCTGGTATTGCGATGCGCTGCCGGGATACGTCAACGCGACGATGTCGTCGATGCCGTAGCGGTCGAGCACCTGCGGCAACAACGACGGATGAATACGGCCGCTGCGATAGAGCGAGTGATCGATGACGACGCCGAAGCGTTTCGGCACGACGCGCGGCTCGACGACGTTCTTCCAGAGCAACCATGCGGCCGCGAGCAACGCGACGATCGCGACGCCGATCGCGACTCGCCGAGCGATTCGGCGTGACGGCGCCTGCGGCGCTGCAACGGCGTCTGTCGTCACGACCCGCGATCGCTGCGCTCGAGGTTCCAGCACCGGCATCCTGTTTGCGGGACCCTCTCGAGGCAGGATGCCGAGAGGGAGCTTACAGGGACGTACTTGCAGCGTGTCCCGCGAACAGGATGCCGGTGCTGGAACCGTCGTCGTTCAGCGCGAACTCCGACGATGGGCACGCCGAGATCCGTCACCGCAGCACCTCGTCCAAACTCTCCGACAGCACGCGGACCATCAGGTCGATCTCGGCTTCGCCGATGATGAACGGCGGCCCCATGCAAACGATGTCGCGCACGTCGCCGGTGCCGCCGCCGTAGAAGAACACGCCGCGTTTGAGCGCGGCGCCGACGACGCGGTTGGTGACGTTGTCGGCGACGTCGTACGGTTCGAGCGTCGAGCGGTTCTTCACGATCTCGATCGCTTGCAGCAGACCGCGCCCGCGCACTTCGGCGACGTGCGGATGATGACCGAGCGCGTCCTGCAGACGTTTTTGCAGCGCTTCGCCGGCGAGCGCCGCGCGATGCACGAGATCCTCTTCGTCGAGCAGTCGCAGCACCTCGTCGGCGGCGGCGCACGCGGCCGGGTGCGCGCCGAACGTATGGAACATGACGTTCATGCCGGCCTGCGCGATCGGATCGGCGATCGCCGACGTTGCGAACACGCCGGTGATCGGTGCGTAGCCTCCCGCCAGCCCTTTACCGGAAACGAAGACGTCCGGCTCGATGTTCCAATGCTGGAATCCGAAGCGTTTGCCGGTGCGGCCGAACCCGGTCATCACCTCGTCCATGATCAAGACGATGCCGTAGCGGTCGCACAATTCGCGCACCGCGGGCCAATAGTCGTTCGGCGGAACGATCGCGCCGCCGCTCGAGCCGTTGATCGGTTCGCCGAGAAACGCCGCGATCGTGTCGGCGCCTTCGCTTTCGATCACGCGCTCGAGCGCATCGACGTAGTAGCGGCCGGCGTCCGGATGATTCGGTCCGAGCGGACAGCGCAGCGGATACGGCGTCGGCACGCTCGGATACGGTTCGAGCACGTGCGCGAGGCCTTTCTTGCGCGCGGTGTGTCCGCCGACGGCGGTCGTCGCGAGCGTGGTGCCGTGGTACGAGACCGAGCGGCCGATGATCTTGTTGCGGTCCGGTTCGCCGCGCGCCGCGTGGTATTGGATCGCGATCTTCATCGCGGTCTCGACGCCTTCGGATCCGCCGCACGTCAGGTGGATGTGGTCGAAGCGCGGCGGCAGCCAGCGCTCGCGCAGACGATCGACCAAGCGCCTGCGTTCGGTCGTTAGCCAAGGCGGTACGACA
The DNA here is from genome assembly GCA_035686405.1 of Pseudomonadales bacterium. Taxonomy (GTDB): domain Bacteria; phylum Pseudomonadota; class Gammaproteobacteria; order Pseudomonadales; family Azotimanducaceae; genus DATJGR01. The sequence continues at coordinate 17,489 of DASRZO010000546.1, forward strand.
TAGGTCGTCGTCTTCGTGGCCTGGTAGACGGCTTGCGCGACGCTGGCGCGGCCGTGGCCGACGTTCGCAACGATCGCGCCGCCGGCGGCGTCCAAGATGCGGCGGCCGCCGGCGTCGATCAGAAACGCGCCGCCGGAGCCGACGATCTCGATGTTGCGTGTCACGTGCGTGAACGGCCAGGCGATGGGTGTGTTCGATTCGCTCACTTACTGCTCCGTCATGGTTCGCGATACGGTTCGTCGCGTTGAAACAGTGTCAGCCGCTGTTCGAGCTCTCGCAACGTCGTCGGGCTGACTTGCGCTTGCGCCAGATCGACGGCCTTGCGCTCGGTGCGTGACGCGGCGGCGAAATTGCCGGCTTCGGCCTGGGCCGCGGCGAGCGTGTCGAGATAGCCCCAGCTGTCGTACAGCACCGCGAGCGGTTGTGCCAGCGTGACGGCGCGCGCGCCGTTGCGAAGGTCCGCACTCGGGCTCGTCGCGAGCAGCCAAGCGAGGTTGTTGCGCGCCGTCAGATCGCCTTGGATCGTCGCCACTTCGTAATAGTGCTGCGCTTGTGCGTGGTTCTTGCGGACGTGCGTGCCGAGCTGGAAGAACATGCCGAGGCGGGTATTGGCCGACGCGTGGCCTTGGGCCGCGGCGAGCTGCAACAGATCGAGCGCCCGTTGCGTCGACGCCGAATCCTCGAGCAGCAACTCGGCGAGTTGATACTGCGCCTCGGCGACACCGGCGTCGGCGGCGCGGCCGTACCACTGGAGCGCCTTCGCGCGATCGGGCGCCGGCTGCACGAAGTAGCGATACGCCTGGCCGAGCAGCAAGGCGGCGTCGACGTCGCCTTCGTTGCCTGCCTTCTCCAACCAATCGACGAAGGGGGCTTCGACGCTCTTCGCCGTCGCGTCGTACAACGCGCCGCGGTACTCGCGGCCGCTGCGCAGCGTGACCGCGCCCGACGAGACGAAGTCGCCGTCCCACGTACCGACGATGCGAATGCCCTCGGCCGATGTGCGCGTACCGTCGCCGTGCGGCGCGTTGCGTTCCCACGATCCGTCGTGCTCGGCGCCGTTCGGCGTGCGCAATACGCCGTGGCCTTGGCGCTGATCGTCCGCCCAATCGCCGACGTATTCGCCGCCGTCCGGGCGGATCTCGCGCCCGTAGCCGTGGCGTTCGTTCGCACGCCATGTGCCTTCGTAACCGAACGTGTCGCCGATCTTCATCGCGCCATAACCTGATCGTTGGCCGCGCGACCACCCGCCGTCGTAGGTGTAACCGTCCGGTTCGACGAGTTCGCCGTAGCCGTCCGGTATGTCGTTTTCCCAATCGCCCTCGTAGCTCGAACCGTCGGCACGACGATACGTGCCGTAACCGCTGCGGCGGCCGGACATCCAATTGCCGTCGTAGCTCGCACCGTCGACATAGTCGAAGCGGCCGTTGCCTTGCGGCATGTCGTCGACCCACTCGCCCTGATAGCGGCCGGATGGAGTCTGGAAGAGACCTTCGCCGCTGCGGGCGCCGCCGGCGAAACCGCCGTCGTAGCGGCTGCCGTCGGCGAGGATCATCGAACCTTGGCCGTCGTGGCGGCCGTCGACCCAGCCGCCGTCGTAGGTGCTGCCGTCCGGCAATTGTTCGATGCCGTGACCTTGCGGACGGCCGTCGACGAAATCGCCGGCGTAGCTGCGGCCGTCCTTCCAGACGAAGCGGGCGATGCCGGTGTAGTCGAACTCGCCGAATCGCGCGGTCGATTCGGTGCCGTCCGGCAGCGTCAGCACGCCTTCGGGATCGGCTTCGTCGGGCGGCGCGACTTGCGCGTCGGCGGCGGAAGTTCCGTTCGCTTCGGCGGCGGTGCCGGCGTCGTCATCGTGTCGATCGTTCGTCGCGGACTCGTCGGCGTGCGCGGGCGCGACGACCGCGGCCGCCGCCGCCGCCAAGATGCAGACACCAACGAATCGATACAGTCGCGACATCAGTCGCCGAAGTTCGGTGACGGATTGAACGGCCAGTACGTTGCCGTATGGACTCGGCGATAGGGGATCGTGCGCATGTCCGCGGCGAGCGCGCCGCGGTCGCCGGAGTAGATGACGCGCGCCGAGATCGGCGCGAACCCCGCGTGAAAGTGCTGCGTCGATTTGACGACGATGATGCGGCGCGTGGTCGGGTCGATGTCGACGCCGGTGAACAGCTCCGGCGAACCGGCTTGCACGCGGCGCGACGTCAGCGTCACGTCGATGCCGGCCCCCGACGTATCTCCCGGCACGTGGATGCGAATGCCGGCGCACGCGCCGAGTCCGGATGGCCCGCCGTTCAACGTCTGCACGACGCGGTTCGACAATCCGATGACCGTGCAATCGACGTCGATCGGGTCGCCGGATTCCGGCCCCAGCTTGCCGCCGATACGCAGGCGCAGCCGGGCGCCGACGCCGCCGTCTTGGCACACGGTGATCGCGATCGGGTCGTACAACGGACCGACCGCGACGTTGGCGATGCGGCGTTGCATCAATGCGTGCAGGAAGAACGTCGAGTCGCCGGGCGCGCCGCCGCCGGTGTTGTCGGCGGTATCGGCGATGGTGATCGGTGAACGGCCGTCGGCGAGCGCCGCGTCGAGCGCCTCGTCGATGTGCAGATGCTCGGTGCGCACCGCGTCGCGCATGGCGAAGAACTCGTCCCGCATCGACCGCGCGATGTCACGCGCCAGCGCAGGGTCGTTGTCGGTCGCGACTACGACGTGCGCGCCGATGCTCGGCACGTCGCCGTACGGAAAGCCGTGGGCGAGCCACACGTTCAGTACGCGCGGCTGGCGTTCGAGCGCGTACATCTTCTCGACGAAACCGGCCATTGGTTCGCGTGTCGTGTGATACATGCCGATCATCTTGCACGCTGCGCTCGCCATCGTCGGTTTCACCTCGCCTTCGGCGGTGTCGGCGACGATTTCGAAGAGATCGAGCAGACGGTCGTACGTGTCGGTGTGCGGATAGTGCTTGTAGCCGACCAACACGTCGGCGGTGTTCATCATCGTCGGCGTGACGTGGCAGTGCAGGTCGAGCTCGGCGCCGATCGGGACCTTCGGGCCGACGCGAGCGCGCACGCGCGTCAGGATGTCGCCCTCGCAGTCGTCGTAGCCGTCGGCCACCATCGCGCCGTGCAGGAACAGCATGACGGCGTCGACCGGCATCGCCGCGTCGAGGTCGTCGAGCAATTCGTCGCGTAGCGATTCGTACACGGCGCGCGGCGTCGTGCCGGCGGGTACCGCGAAGGCTTGCAATCCGGGCGCCATCGTCCAACCGCGCGCGTCGAGACGCGCGAACAACGGCGCGTACACGGTCTGCCTGCGCGAAATCGTCGGATCGTGTTCCTTGCGTCGACGCAGCACGGTGTCGCGCCAAACGTTCCAACCGGTCGGCAGCGGCGAGAAGGTGTTCGTCTCGGTCGCGAGCATCGCGAGAAAGATCTTTTTCGTCGGTGTACTCGCCGCCATGGATCAACCGTGCCGAACAAAAGCCGTTATTATACGCAGCTCGTTTGGGGGCGGTGGGGGCTGCGATGGTCGAAGGCATTCACGACGAAAACGTCACGCAGTGGCTGGCGCAACACGTGCCTGCGCTGCGGCGGCCGGTCGCTTTCTCGCTGATCGCGGGCGGTCACTCCAACCTGACGTATCGCTGTGAAGATGCGGCGGGCAACGCCTACGTGTTGCGCCGCCCGCCGCTCGGTCACGTGCTCGAGAGCGCGCACGACATGGGACGCGAACACAAGATCATTGCCGCGCTCTCCGGCACCGACGTGCCGGTCGCTCCGACATTCGGGCTCTGCAGCGACGCTGCGGTGAACGGTGCGCCGTTCTACGTGATGAAGTTCGTCGACGGCCTGGTGTTGAACGACTCGACCATCGCGAAACAGATTTCCGAGAGCGACCGCCGTGCGCTCGGCTTCCACGTGATCGACGTCCTCGCGACGCTGCATTCGTTCGACCCGGACACGGTCGGCCTCGGCGATCTCGGCCGCAAGGAAGCGTACCTCGCGCGTCAGTTGAGTCGTTGGACGAAGCAGTGGGAAGCGTCGAAGACACACGAGATTCCGGCGATGGAGGAGACGCGGCGCTTGCTCGAAGAGCGGATGCCGCAACAGATCGGTAGCGGCATCGTCCACGGCGACTATCGGCTCGGAAACATGATCGTCAAGGGGCCGCGCATCATGGCGGTACTCGACTGGGAGTTGTGCACCTTGGGCGATCCGTTAGCGGACGTCGGCTATCTCATGAACGCGTGGGCGACGCCGGAGGAGATTCCGTCTGCGCCGGGCGACGGTGCGCCGACGGCCGCCGGCGGTTTTCCGACGCGCGCGGAAATGTGCGAGCGCTACGAAAAGGCGACCGGTCGCGACTTGTCTGGTATCAACTATTACCGCGCGTTCTCGCACTGGCGGCTCGCGGCGATCGGTCAGGGCGTCTACAAGCGCTACTTGGTCGGGGCGATGGGCGCGAACCGCGGCATGAACCTCGACAACTACAAGACGAGCGTGACGCGCCGCGCGGAGGCCGCGCTCGCACTGATCTCCGACTAAGCCGATCTCCGGCTAAGGCGTCTTTGCAGGCGCGAGTTCGATTTCGCCGATGGTGCGCGCGGAGTCGTCGACGACTCGAACGCGCTCGACGCGTGGATCGCCGATCCCAACGACCAAGCAAGGCCGCGTGATCATCTGCGCCAGAATCGCGTCGCTCGCCGGTTTCGACACCGTCACCGCGATCGTCAGCACATGCTGCTGTAGCTTGGGTTCGCCGCCGACGGCGAGGCCGTAGCCCGGCGTCGGAAATTCGCCGGGCAATATCGCCACGAGATGCACCGGGTGCGCGACGGATTCCTTCGACTCGGTCATGTCGAGCAGACGGGTACCGCGATAGGCGGCGAGCGTGGCGTAGTCGATCTCCTTCACGCCGGCGTCGCTCGTCTGGCAGTTACCGTGCGCGAGTACGGTCGTCACGTCGAGGTGATCGGTGCCGGTGCAGCCGGCCGACAACAGCGTTGCGAACACGATTGCCGACGTGCGCATCATGGTGCGGCGGCCTTTTGCGATGGTGCGACCGGGATCGGTCGTCGGAACGGAGCCGCCGCCTGCGCCGCGCCGTTGCTCGAGTTGAATAGATTCACCGGAAAACCGCTGATGAAATCGAGATTGCTGCGATCGCCGTTGATCGTCAGGAGCTCCGGCGCATCGAGGGTGCGGAACGCGCCGCACGCTTCGCCCGGATCGCAGATCAAGTTGTCGTGGTCCGAGTCGCTGCCTGCGTAGATCCAATATTGTCCTGCCCCGACGTTGTGGAAAGCGTAGTCGTACTCGCCGTTGGTTGCACCGGCAACGACGGAGTTGACCACGAGATTGGTGACGACGTCGATCAACAACACGTAGTGCAATCCGGCATCGGCAGTCGGACTGACGCCATACTTCTGCATGATGACGTTGACGTCGGCGGCGTTCGCGGACGACGCGAACGAGACGAACCCCGTGTATGTGCCGTCGTTCGTGACGGCGCTACGATCGACCGCGATGCGGTAGGCGCCGAGCCCGTTCGCATCGACGGCGACCGGCGTTGCTTGCAGCCACGGTTGATTCGGCGTGATCGCGGTGACCGCGATCGCGCCGCCGCCGGCGTTGCGGACGTCGATGTCGAACGTGGTGTCGAACGCGCCGAAGTTGACGGTCGTGGGCGACGCGACGAGCACCGGGTCGACTGTGATTCCCGCGCCGCTCGCGAGCACGAGCGCCGTGTCGATCGCCTTTTGTGCGTCGATCAGACCGAAGCCGAAATCGTCGTCGCGTCCCGGCGCCCCGATGTCATCGGTGAGTTGCCCTGCCGCGAGTGCGTCGTCGAACTGCTGCGGTGTCAGATTCGGAAACACCGATTTCATCAACGCGGCAACGCCCGCGACGTGCGGTGCTGCCATCGAGGTACCGGTCAACGCGGCATATCCGAAGGTGACCGCGCCGTTGGTGTCGTCGCCGATGGTGCTGACGACACCGTCGCCGAGTCCGTCGCCGTTGACGTCGGTCGCCGAAGTGCCGCCCGGTGCCGCGACGTCGATCGACGGTCCGCGGTTCGAATACGGCGCGCGCGTTCGAGTGATCGTCGTCGCGGCGACCGACACCACGCCGTTGTATGCGGCTGGGAAGAACGGATTGGTCGACGCGTCGTTGCCGGCGGCCGCGATGACGATCACCCCGGCGGCTCGCGCTTGGTCGAACGCGTTTTGTTCTGCTTGCGACGATGCGGACGAGCCGAGGCTCAAGTTGATGATGTCGGCGCGGCGCGTCGGCAGCGTATTCGAATCGTTGGAAAGGCCCGCAGCAAAGCGGACGCATTGAATGATGTCGTAGCTCGTGCCGCCGCCTACGCCGAGCGCGCGCAGCGGCATGATCTTCGAGTGCCACGCGATGCCGGCGACGCCGTCGCCGTTGTCGCTGCGTGCCGCAATCGTTCCTGCGACGTGAGTGCCGTGAAACGTGCTCGATCCGCCGAAGCCGAGATCGCCCGGGTCGGTCGGATCCGGATCGATGCCGTCGCCGTCGCGCGCGCGATCCGGATCGCGGATGAAGTCGTAACCGGGCACGAACTGCCCCTGCAGATCCGGATGATTCATCAACACGCCGGTGTCGATGACTGCGACGATCACTTGGGCCGAACCCTGCGTGGTATCCCACGCGAGCGGCAGGTTGATGCTCGGGTAGTGCCATTGGTAGACGTAGAAGGGATCGTTCGGCACGCGGGCCGCGTGGCGAATGTAGTTCGGCTCGGCGCTGACGACTGCACTGTGCCGCGCCGCGCGGGCGATCGCCGCCAGCGTGTCGTATTTGCGTGCAATGCGGTTCGATACGCGCGCGCCGGCGCGAATTCCATCCACCCGGAGGATGTCGCGCAGTTTCGCCGAGTTCAGCCGGAACAGCGTCGTTCCGCCGCCGCCGGCGACGGGACCGGCGTCGGCCATCTGCAGCGCGGCACCGCGAACGATGAACTCGCCGCTGACGAAATCCTCCGATGTGCGCGCGGGCAACGCGTGGGTCGTGGCCGGAACGTTCTGACCGACGTTCAGCACATAGGTCGTGGCGTCGTTCTGGATGTCGAGTTCGATGAAATAGTCGCCGGCCCCGGGCGCCGCTAGCGACGCCGAGCCGCCGCTGACGAGCGTCGCGTCGACGACGGTCTGCGTCGAATCGAACAGCAACATCGACACGTCGACCGCCGGGTTCGACACCGTCAGCAAGATGTTCTCGTTGCCGGCGAAGTTGACCTCGTATTTGTCGGTGACGTCGCCGCCGTCGTGCAGCGCGCCGGGTTTGCCTTGGCCGGGTCGATTCATATAGCCGCCGAGGCTCACAGGGTTCGGCAGCCGCTGCGCTTCTGCGAACGTGTCGTTGCGAACCAGCGGTGCAGCAGGGTCGTTGACGTCGGAGTCCACCGCGCTCGACGGCAGAATCTGGATCTTCCCGGACAGCGTGAACGTGCCGCTCGCGGGTGTGACCTCGACGTTGACGCTGCGGGTCGATACGGCGCCGCGGTTGTCGGTGACCGAGAGCTGTGCGCTGAAGTTGCCGGACGTCGAGTAGACGTGGGTTGCTCGGCTGCCGACCCCGTCGGGCGTGTCGTCGCCGAACCGCCACGAATACGCCGTGATGGTCCCGTCGGGGTCGTTCGAACTGGTGGCGTCGAAGGTGACGCTGAGCGGAGCGGCGCCG